>NZ_JBEOVG010000012.1:0-159248 GCF_040295345.1 Actinosynnema sp. NPDC002837 | reverse complement strand
CGGCGACGGACTCGTGCGCCATCACGTGCGCCACGACGTGCTTGCGACCGCTGAACCAGTGGTTGAAGTGGAACCGGGTCTCCTGCGTGACGTTGCTCCGTGGCGCGGTCAGCGGCTGGGATCCACCCGGTCGGACCTCACCCGGGCACGACCGGAGAGAACCCCGGGATCAGGCGCTCGGCGTTGCCAGGCCGCGCGGTCGCACCGAGGCCAGCGCCGCGATCCCGAACACCAGGGCGGGCACCACGAAGCAGAACCCGAGCCCGAGGCCGAGCACCAGCCCCCACGCCGCCATCGCCAGTGCCGCGACCGTCGTGACGAACGCGACGGCACGGCCGGCGAGATCCGAGACCAACACTGCCGCTGCAGCGACCAGCGGCACCCCGAGCAGGTCCACCGCGGCGCCCCCTCCCTCGGCGGACAGCCCCGGGTGCAACGCGACCGCGATCCCGACCGTCGCCGCGACCCCGGTCCACCGCAGCGCTCGGCCGATCGTCCCGGGAACCGCCCACCGGCCACGCAGGCGGACGAGAACGGCGACCGCCAGGAACAGGAAAACGCCCACGCCCGCGATGGCAGCGATCATGCCGACACCTCCCATTGCGGCAGGTCCGCCGCGGCTGTGATCCGACACCCACCACCGAAGGTACGGCACCCACGACCTGCCGATCCGGATCCTCGACGAGATCACCGCGATGATCCTCGAGGACGCGGCACCACCACGCGATCCGATGTTCGCCGACGTGGTCGACGGGTGTTCGTCAGCCCGCGAACGGTCGGTTGAACACGGGCGGGACGTAGTCGACGTAACGGCCATCGCCCGCAAGCCCGTTCATGGTGCGAGGCGAGAGGTCGGGCCAGACGCCCGTCCGCAACCGCTGCCACATCCGGTCGATCGCGGCGACCTGCTCGTCGACGGTGAACGTGCAGTGCCCCGCTGTCCGCACGTACGTCTGACGCACGAACCGGCCGTTGCCCTCGCGGTGGGCCAGCGCCTCGTAGGACTGTTGCTGCGCCACGGTGGAGATCTGGTCGCCGAGCCCGCTGACCGTGAGGACCGGCACGCGCACGTCGCCCGTGAACACGATTCCCCTGGACAGTTGCGACACTGCAGCGGGGTCGGCAGCGATGCGGGGAGCCGCGGCCAACCGCCCGAGGTCGGCCCGCAGGTCCAACCCGGCACGGGCGTACAGCCGCACGACGGCGAGCTGCTGACCGGGTTCGGCCGACGCGAGTTGCCGGCCGTAGTCGACCCCCGTGTTCCACGAGGGGTTCCCGCCGGACATCTGCTCGATGGCGCGCCTGCTGCTCATCGCCTGTCCGATGTACGGCAGCGGACCTCCGGCCAACGCCTGGTACATGCCGTTCTCGATGCCCGTCGCGTCCCACCACGCCGGCACCGGCGGCGCGGTGCCGTCCGCCGTGAGCCCCCAGCCCGGGAGTTGCCCGATCGCGGAGGCGAGCGCGATGCGCGCCCGTCCCTCCGCCGTGGACTGCGCCCCGGCGAGGGCCGATATCCACTGCTGACGCGCACCGGCGACGTCAGCGGGAATCCCGGTCACGGGCAAGGCGCTGTCGTCGAACAGCAACGTCTTCAGCGCGAACACGGTATCGAGCTTCTGGTTCCACTGCCCCACCGAACCACCGAGCCCGCCGCAGAACGGTATGGCGGCGTCGAACAGGTCGGGGTGGACCTGCGCGGCGCCCGCGGCCACGAACCCGCCCATCGAGCGGCCTTCCGCGACCGCCCACCGCGCGGGCCCGAACGCCGCCTCGAACCGCCCGAGCGCGGCGGCCTGGTTGTCGATCGCCTCGGCGATGCGCCACCCGGTGACAGCCCTGCTCGTGCCGCCCACGGCGTAGCCGCGCTCGACGAGACCCGCGGTCAGCGGCGCGGTGAGCCCGCCGTCGGCGAAGTCCATGTCCACCAGCACCACGCCGTTCCACCGGTTCGGCTTGACGAACTGGTACGGGGTGCCGTCGGGGAGCTGCCCGGACGCGCAAGCCGCCGTTCCCAGGCACGGCATTGCGTCCGCTGGCGCGGCGACCGCGGCAGGCGCACCGGCCGCCAGCATCGACGCGGCTGCCAGCACGACACCGAATTTGCGCACTGCGGACATCTGGATCTCCAGTCCCGCCGGAAGGTCGGCATCACCCGCGAACCGCCGTCCGGCCGATTCGCGCCTCACCCGGCACGCACCACCACGAGCAGACTCATGATGTTCTGCCGCGGCAACGACCGTCAATGACAATCGGCTCCGTGACGAGTTGCGCAATGTTGCGTTAGTGGATGGTGCGCGGGCGGAGGTTCGACCGATGCTGCCTACAGCGTCATGTCGCCTTGATCAGCCCCGGGACTCGTCCTCGATCGCGCCAACCCGCTCCGGGTCTTCCGGAGCGGACATGTGACGGATGCTGTCGCTGCCCTTGTGGTCGTGGGCGCGGGAGTAACGGGAATCCAACACCCTTCCCAACTTGTGCGCCGCTCCCGCGTACGCCTCATCCACAGTGGTCGCGTGGTGGGTGACCGCCACCGGCTGCTTACCCCCCGGTCGCGCCTCGATGACGCACTTCATGTCCTCCGGCTTGCTTCCCCCGTCCTCGCTGAGGTGCACCTCAACCCGCGTCAACCAGCCGCTGAACCGGGACAGACCACTCTCCAGGTCGGCGGTTACAAAGGTGGCCAGTCCTTCGCCACCTTTGATGTTGTGATCGGTGTTGACCTGGATCTGCATTCGCACCTCCGCAGCAGAAAGCAATGGTCTTGACCGATACCACGGGAGCGGTCGGTTCAAACGCAGCAATAGGAGATCCCGTCACCGCCACGGTCCGGCAGCTGACCCAAGAGATAGCCAGAGTCCGCCGGACCACCTTCACTGATGCCCCTGACACATCCAGCCCGAGGCTTTCGCGCGGGCATGGGTGGTCCCGCCAGTAGTACCAGAACGACGGCGACACCGAGCGGCCCGGCCGTGACCTGCCGGTGCCGACCGGCTGGGGGACGTCTGGCCGGATCCGTGACGGACGCCGTCGCCTCAGGGACGTGAGGCCCTACCGCTGAGCTACGTGCCGGAAGCCGGGTGACAGGCTGTCGACGAGCCCCTCGAGATCCCGCTCGCCCTCACGGGTCTGCACACCCGCTGCCAGCTGCTTCCGGGCGATCTCGACCATGTCCTCGGTGAACAGCGAGTACAGGGCGGCGTTTTCGACGGCGTAGGCCTTGTCGGGGACGGGCGGGGTCGCGGCTCGGACGGTGGCCTTGATCGCGGCGATGACCTCGGGGCGCACTCCCGCCATCCGGCGGGCCAGGGTGTCGACGAAGGCGTCGATCTCGTCGGCGGGCAGGGCCCGGTTCACCAGGCCGTAGCGCTCGGCCACTTCGGCGCCGACGAGCTGGCCGCCGATGAGCAGTTCCAGGGCCCGGGCCGGGCCGAGCAGACGGGTCATGTTCACCGTGCCGCCGCCTCCGGGGAGGATCGCCAGCGTGGACTCGGGCTGGGCCTGACCGGACCGGCCGATCGCGGCGAAGCGCAGGTCGAGGGACATCAGGAACTCGTTGCCGGCGCCCCGGGCGAACCCGGCCACCTTGCCGATGGTGACCTGCGGAAGGTCGCGGATCTCCAGGCTCAGGGCCTGCAGGATGTTCAGGCCGTCAGGGAGCACAGCCCCCGGTGCGGCGTCGATCGCGGCCCGGGTGGCGGCAGGCAGGGCCTCCGGGTCGGTGACGTAGGCCATGTCACCGTGAGCACTGAAGAACTCCGGATCGGCGCTCTGGAACACGATGACCCGAACGTCCGCGTCGGTGCGCACCTGGTGCACGAACCCACGCAGAGACGGCAGCAGCACGCCGTCCATCAGATTGAGGGGCGGGTGGTCGAGCGAGACGGTGGCGACGCCGCCCCCCACGGCGATTTCGAGACCGGCCCAGGTGCTGTAGTCCATGGTGACTCCTCTTCGGATGGGGCCGGATGCGACTCATCCGGCCCCAAGACCATATGAAGCAGAGCCTGAGGCGAGCCATGCCCGAACGTCGCAAAAGATTGATCCTCTGCCTCATCGTGACCTGATCCAAGTGCTAAAGTCACCGTCGTGGATCCACTGGCCGACGCCCTGGCGATCTCCGGCGTCAAAGGCGCGCTGAGCACCCAAGTCGAAGCAGGCGGCCGCTGGGCGATCACCCTGGACGACTACCCCGGGACGGCTTTGCACGCCGTGACCGCAGGCCATGCCTGGCTCACGGCGGACGGCCACGAACCGGTGGAACTGGCGGCCGGCGACGTGGTCCTGCTGCCTGCCGGCACCTCGCACGGCCTCACCGACGACCCCACGAACAAGGGCAACAGGTGTGAGCAGGTGGTCGCTCGCGGGCGCGGCACCGGCGAGGTGATCAGCCTCGGGGCGCAGCCCTCGACCACGCGGATCGTGACGATTCACTACGACAGCGACCCGGCCGCGCTCACCCAGATCCTGACCGTGCTCCCCGCTCTCGTCCACGTGCGAGCCGAGGCGGGGACGCCGGGGCTGACCGATGCGGTGCGCATGCTCGCCCGGGAACTCGCCCATCCGCAGCTCGCCACGCCTGCCGTGCTGAAGAGCCTCGTCGACATCGTGCTCGTGCAGATGCTGCGTGCCTGGCTCGCGGTGAGTCCCCCCGAGTGCTTCGGAACCTGGCTGGGCGCGCTCTACGACCCCGTCATCGGCAAGGCACTACGGCACCTGCACGCGAAGCCGGCCATTCCCTGGACGACCTCGATGCTCGCAGAAGCCATCTCGGTCTCCCGTGCGACCCTCGCCCGCCGTTTCCCGGCCGCGACGGGATACACCCCCGCGGCGTACCTGGCGAACTGGCGCATGGATCTAGCCGCCGTGCGGCTACGCGACAGTCATGACTCCCTCGAGACGATCGCCGAGGCGGTCGGTTACGGTTCGGTGCCGGCACTCACCCGCGCCTTCACCCGGGCCCACGGACGCACGCCCGGACGCTACCGCAGCGAGACGCGCAGCCACCACGGTACGACCTTCCGGTTGGAGACGCCCGCCCCGTCGAGCCTGACGATCAGTTAGGACCGCAAGGAAAATGCCGCCTAGAAGGCATTCTCCGTTCCTGCCACCAGACCGGTCTGGTAGGCGATGACAACGAGTTGCGCGCGGTCGCGGACGTCCAATTTGGACATGGCGTGCTGCACGTGGGCGCGAACGGTGAAGGGGCTGAGGTACATCCGATCGGCGATCTCCACATTGGACAGCCCGGTCGCGACGAGAGCGACCATCTCGCGTTCGCGCGGCGTGAGCGCGGCGCGCGCGGAGAAATTTTCGCCAGGAGGTGTCGGTGTCGCGTTGGGGTGCGGGCGGCATCCGTAGGCGCTTGAGCACGCGGCGGATGGTCGAGGCGGCGACCCGATGGCCGAGTGTGAGCAGTTCACCTTGGATCCGGCGGTAGCCCCAGCCGGCGTTCTCCCGGGCCGTACGCTCGATCAACGCCACGACGGTGTCGTCGATCGGTGGGCGCCCGGTCCGCTTCGGGTGGGTCCACCTTCTTCGGGACCAGGCGCCGGTGCCACCGGAGCACGGTGCCCGGTGTCACCAACCGATGCTCACGCAGCAGTCGGGGGAGTCGACGCACCAACACGGCGAGCACGGCGCGGTCAGCCCAGTCCAACCGCGGGCGAGGGGTTGGTCCGGCGCACCAAGGCGACCTCGTGCCGCAGCACCAGCAGTTCGACGTCCTCGGCGGCGGAGGAGCGTCCGAAGAGCGCCAGCCAATTGCGTGAGAACTCCACCACGCTGCCCGAGAGCCAACGCCCACGCCGAACGGTTCGTCGGCACCGTCAGACGCGAAGTCACCGACCGACGGCCCATCCTCAACGAACACCACCTGCAAGCGGTCCTGGACCGCTACACGGCCCACTACAACCACCACCGACCACACCAGGCGCTACAGCTCGCACCACCACGACCAGACCAGCCGATCACAGAGTCATGAACGTCTACTCCCACGTCACCCGACCAATGACCGACGCCATGCTCGCCGGACTCCAAGCCCGGTGGGAGCAATATGGGAGAAAACCCTGCGACCTCTTCGGAGCAGCAAAGGTGGTCAAGATCTTTTGCTCCAGTCTTGCTCCACGAACGATCAACGGCCCGCAGACGAAGATCGCCCACGAGCCGTTGACCAGGTAAGACACACTGTGGGCGATACCGGGATCGAACCAGTGACCTCTTCGGTGTGAATGAAGCCGAAATAACGCCTCCACCAGCAGAAATAGGATCAGCGCAAGAAAAACACGGCCATTGGAAGCCGCTGAATGCGAATCAACACCGTTGGACGCGCCACACGGCTCCCAATCTGCTCCCACAGTCCGCTCCCACGTGTTCGCCGGAGCTCTCCCATCTGCCGTCCGATTCGATGACGAACTACGGCGGGAAGGTCATATATGGATTTTGCCGGCGTCAGACAGTCGATGCCGGTCCTCCGTGGTCGTCTTCGATTGACGCGACTGCTCTACTTCGCTGCTGTACAGCAGCGTCCGGCCAGTAGACCACCGAGCGACGGTGTCCACACCCGTCGCGTACAGCGTGTTACTTGCTCCTGCGCCGATGCCGAGACCTCGGTAAACTGGAGGACTCGAGAATAATCCAGCAAGGCGCACGACTATGAAAACCCATCATCGCCTTGATCGGTCGACGCCGGCCCGCGCCGCCACGAGAGTCGAGCAGGGCGGAGACTTCCCGTCCCGGTCGCGGATCAGGAACCGCACGCGTCGGCCGTCGCCGCAGAGCCGGGGCCACACATCGATACGCCGCCGCCCGGTCGTCGGCGGCCTAATCAACGAGTACGAACCCAGAGCAGCCTAACCGCAGGTCAGACCATGCGGCCGACTTCTGGCACGCCACATGGCCGACATGACCATCCAGCGCGACTCGTGTCGTCCGAGCGGGTAACCCGTGCCGCGCGAGGACGATGTCGCCGGCGGAGACAACGGATGGAGGGGCAGCCTCTTGTTGATCATCGCCTCGGTCGAGCCGGTGCCGCCCAATCTCCCTGCGGTCGCCGGCCTCTACTCCCAACTCGCAGGCGTCATGGCCGGTTTCGCCTTCGCCAGCCTGATCGCACTGATTGCGGCTCAGCTGACCACCAACCATTCGGCGGGCAAGACCCTGGAGAGTGGTTGCCCCCTGCTGGCCGCGTTCATCGCCCTAGGGGTGTCGAGCCTGAACTACGCCGTGGTGGTTGGTGAAACCGCTGGCACCGCACGAGTGGCCTCGCTCCTGACGGTGTCGGGGGTGGGCTTCGGTGTTGCCGGGGTCATGCTGCTGTACTCGATGCTCGTCCTCGTCCGCGGACTGGAGAGCGACGCTCCGCGGAGTCGAGCCATCAGCCAGGCCATGGCGAACCTGATCAGAGCCGTCATCGTCTTCCTGCTCTCCCCGGTCGTCGTCCTGTCGATGTGGAGCGGGGCACGTGACCATGTCACCCAGAAGTACGGTGCCGCGGCGGGCTTCACCGGCCTCGACTGGGCGGTGTTATCGGTTCTTCTTCTCGTGGTCCTGGCAGTCCTCGTGTGCGCCGTCAAGTTCTTCGACCGACCACAGCACCACCCCGCGTTCACCCGGCTCATCTCCGGGATCGCGGTCGTCCTCGCCTCGGCGTCGGTCCTGGGCGTGACCACGCTCGTCGGCTTCACCGAAAGTTCCGCACCGGTTCCCGACTCCATCTCCCTGGTCGCGACCATCCTGGTGGGAAGCTTCGTCGTGTTGGTGGCCTACTCAGCGAGCCGGCTCCGCACCGCTTCGGACAACTCGGGTACACCCGTGCTACCGAACGGCCACGATTGACGCCGCGAATGCCCTCACTGATCCGCGGTCGCTCGGTCGAGCGCCTCGATCTGTCCTCGAACACGTGTCGCGTCGTCGGCGCGGCCTTGGCGGTCGAGGAGGTCGAGTGCCTCGGCCCACGCCGTTCGCGCTTCCGGGTCGCGTCCGCCCACGTCGCCACCAAGGACGAACTGGTCGAGCTGATGCTGGACCGCGTCCTGGAGGACGTCCCGCTGCCCGTGCCCGGACAAGACCATCACCGACGACGACTGGGGGGGCGGGTGCACCGCTTCGCCGAGTCGTTCAGCGCGCCGTCGAACGGCCGGTTCGGCATCCCCGTCCACTACATGGGCCTTTGGGACACCGTCAAGGCCGCGGGCGTGCTGCAGTGGAACATGCGGTGGCCGTACACCAGGCAGGTCGCGAACGCGCTCACCGTCCGACCCGCCATTTCGATCGACGAGAAGCGCAGACCTCACCGCGAGTACCCGGTGATCCCGGACTCCCGCCGGTCGAAGTCGGCGCCGTCCCAGGAGGTCGAGCAAGTGTGGTTCTCCGGCGTCCACTCGGACGTCATCCGGGGAGGTCGCTGAGGCCGGTCAGCTCCCGACCCCGTCGGGAGCCGTGCCGATGCCGTGGACCAGGGCGGCCAGTTGCACGCGGTTGGAGATGCCGAGTTTCGTGCTGACGCGGTAGAGGTGGTTCTCGACCGTGCGGACGGACACGAACAGCCGCTGCGCGATGTCGGCGTTGGACAGGCCGCCGGCGACGAGGGTGAGGATCTCGCGTTGTCGGCCGGTGAGCTCCGGCGGCGCGGTCAGCGCCGCCAGCGCGGGGGTCCGGGCGCCTTCACAGGCTTGCGCGAGCTTGCGGGCGCGTGCCGTCGCGGCCTGGGCGGACCCGTGGCGGTCGTGCCGGTGATGGGCGGACGCGGCCTGTGCGGCGGCGTCCACGGCCACGAGGAGTGCGCCCAGCTGTTCCAACCGCACCGAGACGGCCTCCAAACCCGGTCCGTCGTCGGCGGCCAGGGCACGGGCGTGCGCGGCCGCGACCCGGGCGCCGGGCCCGTCGACCTCGGTGGCCAGGCGTGCCAGCCGGTCGGCCACCGCGCGGTCGCCGAAGCGGACCGCCGTGTGCAGCGCGAGGACCTCCACCGTCGGCTGGCCCTGCGACGCGGCCACCTCGGCCGCCTGGCGAGCCAGGCCCGCGGCTTCGCTCACCCCGCCTTCCGCGGCGACCACCCAGGACCGCGCCAGCAGCACGTCCGGCGCCAGGAAGACGCACGTGGGGTGGTGCTCGGCCGTCATCTCCACCAGGGCCCGGAGGGCCGGAGCCGGCTCACCGCGCATCCCGAGCGCGATGGTGAGGCCCACCAGCCCGATGAACGACCAGCCGCTGGAGTCCGCCCCGTGGTGCGCCGCGACGGCCTGGCGGTACCCGCGTGCCGCGGTCTCGACCTGGCCGCGGAAGGTCGCCGCCCCCGCGGCCATCAGACTGGTAAAGGCGTCGACCGGGCGTCCCGGAGAATCGGTGCACGGCCCGCGGAACCGCTCCGCGATCCGGTCCGCCTGGTCCGGCAGGCCGGCCAGGAGCAGCCCCCGCATCGAGAACAACACCACGACAGCCCGCTCGTGCAGCCCGACGCCCGGCGCGTCGATCCGCCGCAGGGTCGCCTCGACGTCGTCGAGGCGGCCGAGTCCTCCGCTCGCCATCGCGAGTCCCCAACTCGCCCACGGCACCGCAGCCGCGGGGCAGCGCGGGTGGGCGAGCACCGCGGTGCTCGCCTCGGCGGCCCGCACCACGCGTCCCAGGTAGGCGTCCAGCACCGAACGGACCCCGGCCAGCACGAGGTCGGCGGACTCGTCCCTCGTCCTGCGCGCCGCGGCGGCAAGCTCGGCCTCGGCTTCGGCCGGTCGGCCGGCCCAGGCCAGGATCTTCGCCCGGACCATCGCGGCCTGCGCGTGCTGGAGGTCGGTTCGGGCCAGGGCGCGCAGCGCGGCCCACTCGCCACCGGCCTCGGCCATGCGGCCGGTCCAGCCGAGGGCGTTGCCCAGCAGCAGCCGCGGCTCGAACCCGCCACCGGCGGACACCGCGGCCCTGGCGATCCGGGTGGCCAGCGCGAGGTCCCCCACTTCGACGGCCCGGCGGGCGGCGTCGGTGAGCAGGGGGACCTCGGGTTGCGCACCGGAGTCCAGCAGCAGGACCGCGCGGCGCAGTGCGTCGTCGGCCCGCCTCCCGCCCGTGGCACTCAGCGCGTCCGCGATGCGCCTGCGCAGCCGCTGGGCGTACAGCGCGCCTGCCCGACGCCGCTGCACCTCGCCGAACATCGGGTCGGCCAGTCGGGCCTGCCAGCGCCGCCCGTGCGGGAAGACCTCGATGAGGCCCCTGGCCTCCATCTCCTCCATCGCGCAGGCGCCGGTGAGCTCCGTCACCAGCGGCACCTCCAGCGGACCGCCGAACGCGAGCAGGTCGAGCACCTCGAGCTGGCGCCGCGGCAGCCCACCGATCCGGGTGGACACGAGGTCCAGCAACGCCGGCGACAAACCCGGCCGCCCCGACCACCGCCACACCCCTGCGGACTCGCGCAGCCGGTCGGAGGCCAGCTCGTGGTCGACCAGCTGCCGCAGGTACAGCACGTTGCCCCGGGTGATGGACCACAGCCGCTGCGCTGCGGCGTCGTCCACCGGACCACCCAACCTCGTCTCCACCAAGGCCGCGGTCTGCCGGCAGGACAGCGGTTCGAGCTCCAGCCGTGGCAGGTGCCCGTCCTTCCACAACGCCGTCACCGCGTCGGGCACCGGCTCCCCCGCGCGGGACGTGAGCAGCACGCTCGCCGCCTTGCGCAGCACGAGCTGGTGGACCAGTACCGCGGACCGCTCGTCCAGCAGGTGCGCGTCGTCCACCACGATGACCACCCCGGCCGGACGTGCGTCCGCCAGCAACACCTCGACGGCCTCGGGCACCGCCCTGACCGGATCCAGGTCGGCGAGGTTCAGCGTCGCCGAGAAGGCGCCCAACGGCATCATCCGCGCCGAAGCAGTGCCCGCCACCCACCGGACCAGCGCGCCCCGCTGTGCGGCCACCGTCAGCGCTTCCTGTGCCAGGCGGGTCTTCCCCACCCCCGCCGCGCCGATCAGCACCACCCCGGCCGGTCCGTCCGGGCGGCGGCGGATCGAGGCGGAGATCCGGTTCAGCTCCTCGGTCCGGCCGACCAGGGGCCAGCGCCCGGTCGCGGACCGGGACGGCTCCTGGCGCACCGGAATCATCCCGTTCATCCGGATTCTCCCCCACCGATGACACCACAGGTAACAAACCAGAGGGACGAGACCGGGCGCAGATACCGGCGGCCCGCCTCATTTTCTCCGGCGCGGGCAGGTCCGAGAGGTGAGTACCCGACTACTCACACCACGACATCGGGGAGTGACCACAGTGGAGCGACAACCACCCGACCAGAACGGCAACGCCCTGGAGGTACGCACCAATGGATCCCATCCTCTACTGGAACGAGGTCGCCGCCGAGGCCGACCGGGTCACCCACACGACTCTCCCGGCGAGCGAACTCGGCGTCCGCGGCGGCCCCGGTGGGGCGCGCGGCAACGCGATCGTGCACCTGGCCATGCACGACGCCTACTTCGGCATCGACACCGGGCAGTACGAGCCCTACCTGGGGGACGACCTGCCCGAGGTCGCCGCCGACGCCGACGCCGCCGCGGCGGTGGCCAGTGCCGCCCACGCCACGCTGAGCGCGCTCTACCCGACGCAGAAGGCGTTCTTCGACGCCCGGCACGCCGCGGCCGGGCTGACCGCGGGCAAGTCGGACGTGGCGGGCCACGACTTCGGTCGGAAGGTCGCGGCCAAGATCCTCGCGCTCCGCGCGAACGACCCCGGCTTCGGCGACAACGGGCACAGCTCCTCGGTCGCACCGGGGCACCACCGGCAGGACCCGGACAACCCCGGCCAGGGCTTCTACGGCCCGTTCTACGGCGCCCGGTCCGCCTGCTTCGCGGCGACCACCCGCCACCACCTCGACGCGCCCCCGCAGCCGGGGAGCGCCGAGTACGAGCAGGCCCTCAAGCAGGTGCGCGCCAAGGGCATCGCCCCGCACCTCATGGGCACCCTCCCGGCCGACCTGCTGACCGCGCGCACGCCCAACGAGACCGCCATCGGGTTGTTCTGGGGCTACGAAGCGGCCAGCCGCATCGGCACGCCGACGCGGCTGTACAACCAGATCATCCGCAAGGTCGCGGTCGCCCAGGGCAACGACACCGCGCAGAACGCCCGGCTGTTCGCCCTCGTCAACGCGGCCATCGCCGACTCGACCATCCTGGCGTGGGCCGACAAGTACGAGTACGACCTGTGGCGTCCCGTGCTCGGTGTCCGTGAGCACGACTCGTCCTCCGGCCCGGCGGGCGTGGGCGACGCCGCGCTGGACTCGGACGCCGATCCGTTCTGGCTGCCGCTCGGCGCGCAGGCGACCAACGTGACCGGCGGGCGGAACTTCACGCCGAGCTTCCCGGCGTACCCGTCGGGCCACGCGTCGGAGGGCGGGGCGGCCTTCCAGACGGTCCGGCACTTCTACGGCCGGACCCAGGACGGGCCCGACGACCTGGCGGACGGCCTCGAGTTCGTCTCCGACGAGCTCGACGGGATCAGCACCGACACCACCGGCAACGTGCGGACCCGCATCGTGCGCACGTTCCCCGGCGGGATGTGGCAGATGATGATCGAACAGGGCTTCAGCCGGGTCTACCTCGGGGTGCACTGGGTGTTCGACGCCTTCGCCGTGGACGAAGCCGGTGACGTGGACCTCTCCCGCAACGTCGGCGGGGTCAGGCTCGGCATGGACATCGCCGACGACCTCGCCGCCAACGGGCTCAAGGCGGCCAACGCCGCCGGACCGGCGACGTGACCGCACGCCCTGCGCGGATCCACCGACTCGTTCACCGAAAAACACCCTGGAGCAGCCATGACCACGACATCGACCTCGACGGACGAGAACGGCCGGGCCGCGACCCACCCGCTTGACCCCGCGAATCCGACGCCGAACGGCAGACAACTGGACAAGGAAACCTACCGCACGATTATCGAGTCCTACTTCCGCGCTTTCGAGACCCACGACTTCTCGGAGGTCCGGTTCTCGGCGAACGCCGAATTCCTCCCGCCGATCAGCAGACTCGCACTGAAAGGGCGCGAACAGATCGAGAGCTTCATCCAGCCCGTGTCGAGCCGGGTGCTGGCGGTGACGGTGCTCAACGTGAACGTGGACTTCCCGACCGCGAGCGGCCTGTGGCAGATCACGACCACGAAAGGCGCCCAGTACACGGTGCACAACTTCTTCCGGCTCGATGGCGAGGGGCTGCTCTACATCTGGCCCATCATCGACCCGCTCGTGGTGATGAACGACCCGTTGGGCGTGGTCGAGTGGCTGACGGGCAACGGTTACTGAGCGATCAGCGGACGCATTTTTCCGACCGGACGAGCGAATGACGAAAGGACCGGTGAGTCGGGTGCCGGGTAATGACTCCGCCGCGGCGGAGAGGTACGACGTGGCCATCCTCGGCAGCGGCATGGCCGGCGGGATGCTGGGTGCGGTGCTGGCCCGCAACGGGGTGAGGGTGCTGATCATCGATGCCGGCGCCCATCCCCGGTTCGCGGTCGGCGAGTCCACCATCCCCTACACCTCGGGCATGATGCGGTTGATCGCCGACCGGTACCAGGTGCCCGAGTTGCGGGCGCTGTCGAACCACGACGGGACCGTCAGGGTCTCCCCCTTCTGCGGCCAGAAGCAGAACTTCGGCTTCGTCTACCACCGGGAGGGCGAGCCGCAGGACCCCCGGCAGGTCAACCAGCTGGTGGTCCCCGTGGCCTTCCGCACGGAGTCACACCTGTTCCGCCAGGACGTCGACGCCTACCTGTTCCACGTCGCGGTGAAGTACGGCGCCGAAGCGCGCCTGGCGACCCGGATCACCGACGTGGACATCGATCCCGCCGAGGGCGTCGTGCTGCGCTCGGACCGGGGCGAGGAGTTCCGCGCCGCCTACGTGGTGGACGGCAGCGGTTACCGGTCGCCGCTGGCCGAGCGGTTCGGGCTGCGGGAGACCCCGACGCGGGCGAGGACGCACTCCCGGTGCCTGTTCACGCACATGATCGGGGTGCGACCCTTCGACGAATCACCCACCGCCGCGAACCACGGGCAGCCGAACCCGTGGCACCACGGCACGCTGCACCACGTCTTCGACGGTGGCTGGCTCTGGGTGATCCCGTTCGACAACCACCCGGGCGCGGTCAACCCCTTGTGCAGCGTGGGTCTGACCCTGGACCCGCGCAAGCACCCGAACGGCTCGCTCCCGCCCGAGCGCGAGTTCGCCGAGTTCCTCGCCCGCTTCCCGGAGATCGCCTGGCAGTTCGAGGGAGCGCGCGCGGTGCGGCCGTGGGTGTCCACCGGCAGGCTCCAGTACTCGGCGAGCAAGGTCGTCGGCGACCGGTACTGCCTCACCTCGCACGCCGCCGGGTTCATCGACGCGCTCTACTCCCGCGGGCTGGCGAACACGCTCGCGGTCGTCAACGCGCTCGGCCGGCGGCTGATCGACGCGTCGCGCGACGGCGACTGGTCGACCGAGCGGTTCGCCTACGTGGAGGACCTGCAGCAGGGCCTGTTCGACTTCCACGACGACCTGGTCTACAGCTCGTTCGTCGGGTTCCGAGACTACGAGCTGTGGAACGCCGTCAACCGCACCTGGATGCTCGGCACGATGAGCGGCAACATGATGCTCGAAGACGCCCACCACCGGTTCCGGCGAACCGGCGACGACAGCGTCTTCGTCGAGGTCGAGCGCTACGGCCACCCGGGATCCCCGTTGCCGATCAGCGAGAGCTTCGTCCGGCTGGGCACGCGGACCCGGGAACTGTGCGAGGCCGTCGAACGCGGCGCACTGGCGCCGTCGGCCGCGGCCGCGGAGATCCTCGCCTCCGTCCGGAAAGCGGACTTCTTCCCGTACGCGGACCAGTTCGGCCTGCCGGAGAACGGCTGCTACCACCTGACCCCGGACCGGGTCGAGGGAGCCAGGCTGTGGGCACGCGCGAGCGCGCCTGCGGACATCGGACCCCGGATGCTCAACGCGCTGGACAACATGGCCATCGCCAAGGCGGAGGAAGGGTCGTGAGCCGCCGGCCCACCGGGGCGGAGACCTCGGCACGGCACCGCGTCGACGTCCGGCGACTGATGGTCGGGTTCCCCACCGGTGTCTCGGTCGTCACGGCGCAGGCCGGGGACCGCAAGCCCTGGGGGATGACCTGCACGTCGCTGTGCAGCGTCGCCCCCGACCCGCCATCGCTGCTCGTGTGCCTGCGCCGCGGCAGCCCCACCCTGGACGCCGTCCTGGAGAGCTCGGCGCTGGCGGTGAACCTGCTGCACCGCAACGCCCGTTCGACCGCCGAGTTGTTCGCTTCGGGGGCGCCGGACCGGTTCGAGCGGGTCCCGTGGGTACCCGCGCCGAACGGCGGCCCGCACCTGGTCGACGCGGCGCACACCATCGCGGACTGCGCGGTGAGCGCGAACCACGCGGTCGGCGACCACGTCGTCGTCCTGGCCGAGATCGCCGGGATCACCAGCCTCCGCACGCCCGCGCCACTGCTGTACGGCATGCGCCGGTACGGGACCTGGGCCGAGGACGACGCCTTCCTCTCCTACGACTTCATCTCGTGACAGCACCAGGGGGGCCGGAATCCATGAAGGCAGCAGCCCAGGGCAAGAACCCCGATCGGGAGGCGGTGCCGCCACCGCGGCGCAGGACGGTGGAGCGCGGGCCGAACGCCGTCGCCGTCGTCGCGCTGCTGACGGTGATCGCGGTCGGCATGATCCACGCCGTCCCCACCTTCGGGCAGCTGCGGGACCTGGGGAACGGCGGTTGGTCGCTCGTCCCGCGGTTCCTCCTCGCGGTCGCGGCGATCATCGCGGTGGGGCGCCTCGGCGGCTGGGTGGCGGCCCGGTGCCGCCAACCGCGGGTCGTCGGCGAGATGGCGGCGGGGATCGCGCTGGGGCCGACCTTGCTGGGTCAGGTCGCGCCGGCGGTCCAGCACGCGCTGTTCCCCGCCGAGCTGATCCCCGAGCTCGGCCTGATCGCGCAGCTGGCGATCACCTACTTCGTCTTCCTCCTCGGCACCGAACTCCCGCTGGACCTGTTGCGCGGGTCGGGTGGCCAGGTGGCCGCGCTGGGTGCGGGCATGGTGGTAGTACCGCTCGGCTGCGGGCTCCTGCTCGCGGCCGGCCTGACCGGGACCTACCGGCCGACCGGCGTCGGGTCGGTTCCGTTCCTGCTCTTCGTCGGCACCGCGATGAGCATCACCGCGTTCCCCGTCCTGGTCCGGATCCTGGCCGAGCACGACCTGATCCAGACCCGGATCGGCACGCTCGGTCTGGCCACCGCCGGCGCGGGCGACGCCTTCTCGTGGTTGCTGCTGGTCCTGGTCGTCGCGCTGGCGCGAGGCAGCTCGGCCGCCGCGGTCGTCCCGACCGCGGCGTGGCTGGTCCTGTTCACCGCGGTGACGCTGATCGTCGTCCGTCCCGCGCTGCGGCGGTTCCTGGCCGCCGCGGAGAGCACCGCGAGCCGTCGGCGGATCGCCATCGCGGTGCTGGTGCTGTGCGCGCTCTCAGGCGCCGCCGTCACCGACTGGATCGGCATCCACGCGATCTTCGGGGCCTTGCTGGTCGGCGCCGTCGTGCCGCGGGAGAACAGCGTGGTGCGCGATCTCGGGCGCACCGTGGGCCGCGGGGTGGCGCTCGTCCTCCCGCTGTTCTTCGCGGTGATCGGGTTCAGCGTGCACGTCGAGTTCCTGGACGACCCGCGCGACCTCCTGCTCGGCGGGCTCATGGTCCTGGTCGCCGTCGTGAGCAAGGTGGGCACGACGACGCTCGTCGGCCGGCTGACCAAGCTGACCCCGAGGGAGTCGCTCGGGCTCGGCGTCATGGTCAACTGCCGTGGCCTGACCGAGCTCGTGGTGGTCTCCACCGGGCTGTCCCTCGGCGTCATCGGACCGGACCTGTTCGCCGTGTTCGTGGTGATGACGCTGGTGACGACGGCCATGACCGGTCCCCTGCTCAGGCGGCTCAGGCTCGGCGGAACCCCGGCGGACACCCGGCCGGCCACCGGTCCCGCCTGAGCACGGGCTCACGGACGTCACCCACACGACCACCGCAAACCAGGGAGGACCCGACGTGACGAAGACCTGCTCCGAACTCGTTGTCGCGATCGTCGGCATGGGGCCTCGCGGGCTGTCCGTGCTCGAACGTCTGCTGGTGCGGCTCGCGCGACGGCGGGGCCCCGCGGCGTCGATCTGGGTCTTCGACCCCGGGGAGCACGGCGCGGGCCGCATCTGGCGCACGGACCAGCCCGACTGGTTCCTGATGAACACCGCCGCCGGTGAGGTGAGCATGTACTCGGGCGATCGCGACGAGGGACCACCGAGAGCGGGTGCCGGGCCCTCGCTGCACGAGTGGCTCTCGGCGGGCGGAGCCGGTCCGCGGTGGACCGCGCTGGGGCAGAACGGTTACGCGCCGAGAGCGTGCTACGGGCGGTACCTGCGCGACGTGTTCGACAACCTCGTCGCGCACAAGCCGGACAACGTGGCCATCCACGCCGTGCGGTCACGGGTCGAGCGCGTGCAGCGGCACGGGGGCCGACTGCGCCTGGTCACCCGTGCGGGCCACGTCGTCCTCGCCGACAAGCTCGTGCTCACCACCGGGCACCCGGTCACCACCCCCGGACCGCGCGAGCGGGAGCTGCTCGACCACGCCGACAGCCGGCCGGGCGTGCGGTACGTCCGCGGCGATTCCGCCGCCGACCTGGACCTCGACCCGGTGAGGGCGGGCGAACCGGTCGGTGTCCTCGGGCTGGGGCTCACCTTCCTGGACGTCGTCGCGGCGCTCACCGCGGGCCGCGGTGGCCGGTTCGAGCCCGGCCCCGCCGGCGAGCTGCGCTACCGGCCGAGCGGCCGGGAGCCGCGCGTCTTCGCCGGTTCTCGCAGCGGCGTGCCGATCCTCGCCCGCGGGGTGAACCAGAAGGCTCCGGAGTACCGGTACGAAGCCAAGTTCCTGACCTGCGGCGCACTCGCGGAAGCCCGGCACCGGGCCCGCCGCGAAACCGGGTCCGCCCGGCTCGACTTCCGCCGTGACGTGCTGCCGCTGGTGCAACTGGAGGTCGAGCACGTCTACTACACCACCCTGATCCGGGACCACTCCGGCGACGAGGCCGCCCGCCGGTTCGCCCGCCTCCACCTGGCTGTCGCCGGGGGCAAGGCGGCCCATCTCGTCGACAAGGCACTGGTCGAGGCCGGCATCGCGCACGCGGCCACGATCGACCTGGAGCGGATCGCCCGGCCCTTCGCCGGTCGGCGGTACGCGGACCCGGCCGAGTTCCACCGGGACGTGCTCGACCTGCTCGGGCAGGACCTGGTGGAAGCTCTGCGGGGCAACGTGCACGGGCCGGTCAAGGCCGCGCTGGACATCCTCCGGGACCTCCGCGGCGCCGTCCGCGCGGCGGTCGACCACGGTGGCCTGCGGCCGCGGTCGCACCGCGAGGACTTCGTCGGCTGGTTCACCCCGATCAACGCGATGCTCTCCGCCGGTCCCCCGGCGATCAGGCTCGCCCAGGTCCGCGCGCTCATCGAGGCCGACGTGCTGCACCTGGTCGGGCCGGCCCTGCGGGTCGGCCTCGCGCCGGGCGGCTTCCTGCTCGATTCAGCCCAGGTCACCGGAGCCGGTCAGGTGGTCAGCACGCTGATCGACGCCCGCATCCCCCGCCCCTCGGTGCGGCAGGACGCTTCGCCGCTGACCCGGCAGCTGCTGGCCGACGGCCTGATCTCGGAGTACGTCAACGCCGGCTCGTTCGCCGACGAAGTCTTCACCACCGGAGCGATGGCCTCCACCCGGGCGCCGTTCCACGCCGTCGGCGCCGACGGACGGGTGAACCGTGACTTGTACGTGCTCGGCATCCCCACCGAGAACCTGCGGTGGTTCACGCAGATCGGCAACGGACGGCCGGGGCCGCTGAGCGCGTTCCACGCCGACGCGGACGCCGTCGCCGGTGACGTCCTGGACGGCGGGTGCACCGGGGTCGTGGCACTCGCGGCGAACGGGTCCGCCCACACCGGGGGGATCCGCGTCGACCGGCCGCTGACCTGCTCGGCGGGAGGCGACCGTGGCCGCCGGTGACACCGAGCGGTTCCGCGCGGCCCGGGACCTGTTGCTGGAGCTGCGCGAGGACCACGACGCCGCGTGCGCCCGGTTCCGGTGGCCGCGGTTCGAGACGTTCAACTGGGCACTCGACTGGTTCGACCCCATCGCACGGGACAGCGACCGGGAGGCGCTGCGCATCGTCGACGGCGGCTCGGTGGCGTCGACGACCTACGCGGAGCTGTCGGCGCGGTCCGGCCAGGCGGCCAACTGGCTGCGCGGCCGCGGGGTGGCGCGCGGCACCGGCGTCCTCGTCATGCTGGACAACCAACTCGCCACGTGGGAGGTCCTGCTGGCGGCGATGAAGCTCGGCGCGGTCGTCATCCCCACCTACACGACGATCTCCGCCACCGACCTGGCCGATCGCCTCGACCGGGGCGGTGTCACGCACGTCATCACCGACGGTGAGCTCGCCGACCGGTTCACGGGGATCGCGGACCGCCTGACCCGGATCGTCGTCGGGGAACCCGTCCCCGGCTGGGCTCCCTACCGCGACGCCTACGCCGAGCCGGCCGACTTCACCCCGCAGGGCACCACCCGCGCGGACGACCCGCTCTTCCTGTACTTCACCTCGGGAACGACATCGCGGCCCAAGTTGGCCCTGCACACGCACACCAGCTACCCGGTCGGTCACCTGTCCGGCATGTACTGGACCGGTGTGCGGCCCGGCGACCGGCACCTGAACATCTCCGCCCCCGGCTGGGCCAAGCACGCCTGGAGCAGCTTCTTCGCGCCGTTCAACGCGGAGGCGACCCTGCTGACGGTCAAGACCGGAACCGCGCCGGCGCCGACCGTGCTCGACGTCCTCACCTCCCAGCGGGCCACCACCGTCTGCGCACCGCCAACCGTGTGGCGGATGCTGCTGCAGGAGGACCTCGGCGCCCGTCCTGCCGCGCTGCGCGAAGCCGGCAGCGTCGGCGAACCGCTCAACCCCGAGGTGGTCGACCGCGTCCGGCGGGCTTGGGGGCTCACGGTCCGTGACGGCTACGGCCAGACCGAGACGACCGCGCAGATCGGGAACACCCCGGGTCTCGCCGTCCGGCCCGCTTCGATGGGCAAGCCGTTGCCCGGCTACCGGATCGTGTTGCTGGACCCGCTCACCGGCGAGCCCGGTGACGAGGGCGAGATCTGCGTCGACCTCGCCGACCGGCCGGTCGGGGTGATGCCCGGTTACGTCGACGCCCCGGAGAAGAACGCGCGGACGTTCGCAGGTGGTCGCTACCACACGGGTGACATCGCCCGGCGGGACGCCGACGGCTACTTCACCTACGTCGGGCGCGCTGACGACCTGTTCAAGTCCTACGACCACCCGGTCTCCCCGTTCGAGTTGGAGAGCGTGCTCCTGCGGCACGACGACGTCGCCGAGGTGGCGGTCGTCCCCGCGTCCGATCCGATCGGCCTGGTGGTCCCCAAAGCCTTCGTCACGCTGGCCGAGGGCTGCCCGTCGTCGGTGGCGGCGGCACGGTCGATCCTGCGGTACGCGCAGGAGCACCTGGCGCCGCACCAGTGGATCCGCCGGCTGGAGTTCCGCACGCTGCCGAAAACGACGTCCGGCAAGATCCGCCGGGCGGAGCTCCGGGCGGAGGAGCACAACGGCGGCGGTCCGCGTGAGTACCTCCTCGACGACCTGTCCGACCCGGCCCCACCGTCCGGGTGAACGCTGCGCGCGCAAACCCACGACGATTTCGACACATCGGCGACAAATCTGCCCGACCTCCCCCACCCCGGCCGTTCGACGCGACGCGCTCGATTCGACCACGAGCCGTTCCGCCCGAACGGCCTCGATCGGCGGGTTCCGCGCACCGGTCGCGCCCCTGCCGAACGAGCCGGAATCGGTTACGCTTCGACGTGCTCCCAACGGGGGAACGGATCCCGATCGAGGACCAGTCGCGATCGGGGGCTGTCTGGCAAGGAGCACCCTGATGCGTGCCGCCGTGATAACCGAGTTCTCGGCTCCGCTCGAACTGCGGGAGGTGCCGATCCCGGAGCCCGGGGCACACCAGGTCCTGGTTCGCATGGAGGCTTGCGGGATCTGCCACGTCGACGTCCGGATCGCCTGCGGTGACTGGCCGGACCGGCCGGCGCTGCCACTGATCTCGGGCCACGAAGGCGTCGGCATCGTCGAACGGGTGGGCACGGGTGTGGCCGCGAGCCGGGTCGGCCGGCGAGTGGCCCTGCCGTGGCTCTGCTGGGCCTGCGGGAGGTGCGGGTTCTGCCTGGCGGGCTGGAGGGTGCTGTGCCAGTCTCAGCAGAACATCGACTACCGGGTCGGCGGCGGCCACGCCGAGTACGCGGTCGCGGACGTTCGTTACGCCGTCCCCGTGCCCGAAGGCGTCCCCTCGCTCGAAGCGGCTCCGCTGACCTGTGCCGGGGTCACCGGCTACAAAGCCGTGCAGGCCGGCCAGGTCGGTCCCGCCGATCACGTCGCCGTGTTCGGCTTGGGCGGGCTCGGCCACCTGGCGCTCCAGTACGCGCGGCACGCGGGCGGCTTCGTCACCGCGGTCGACGTCGACGCGGACGAGTTGGACCACGCCCGGGAACTCGGCGCGGAGCAGGTGATCGACGCGCGCACCCGCGACCCGGCCGTGGTGATCCAGGCGGAGGGTGGCGCCGACATCGCGATCGCGCTCACGTCCGCGCCGAGCGCTTACGAACACGCGCTCCGCTCCCTCCGTCGCGGGGGCCGGCTGGTGTGCGTCCGCCTACCGGCACGCGGCATCCCGGACCCGATCTTCGACGCGGTGACCCGGGGCATCTCGGTGGTCGGCTCGGTCGTCGGTACCCGCGAGGACCTCACGGAGGTCTTCACGCTGCACGCCGCCGGCCACACCGTGGTGACGGTCGAACCGCGGGAGTTGGCGGAGATCAACAAAACCTTCGCCGACGTCCTGGCCAACAACACCCGAGCCCACCTGGTGATCAGGTACTGACCCGGCCCGGTCGGCGTTCGGCGGAGCACGGCGACTCGCGCCACCTCGACCGCAGACCCGCGGTGACGCGTGCCGACCGAGCTTCCGCACCCCCGCGGGCGCGTTGCGGCGCCGGCCGCGCCTGCCGCTTCCCGAGCTGACGGTTCCGCGACCATCCGCGAGCCCGCCGCGGACCGGTCGTCAAGGTGCGGCGGGGTGGTCGGGCGGTGGCGGCAGGGGTTCACGCGATCTCCACGTGAGTTCGGGCAGCGGACCGCCGGCGGTGTCGAGGTCTGCGCGGGCGGTTCGCACTCCCCCGCGAACCTCGCCCGGGCATCGCGCCGCGGCTGACGCATTCGTTCGGCGGTTGAACGGAAACCGCCTGATGACAAGATCCGGACCTACGCCGCCAACGCCAAGCGACTCGACGGGGAGCAGCACATGGTCAAGGCGATGCGCCGTGCCGTCCTCGCGGCGGCGCACATCACGGCCGCCACCGTCGTCGTCGGGTCGGACGGCACCGGGCGTACCGGACCGTGAAGGCGGCGGTGAACGCGCTGCGGTACCGACCACGGGCTCCCACGTCGTGGCGCAGCGCGCGGTTCTTCGAGCACGCCAACACGGGCGCGGGCGTCAACGCCAACCGGCCGCAGCTGACCTCCACCGCGGCGGTGAACCACACACCGCAGAAGTACCTTGCGGGTTCCGACGGAGGGACCCTGGTCGGGTGACAGTGCCACCAACGAAGGCGAAGGGGTAATCGTGCTGGGGAGAAGACTTGTCATCGGGGCCGCGGTCGCCGCGGTGTTATCCGGCGGTGTCGCGGTCGGGACGGCGTCCGCGGGAACGGTCGGGCTGGGGCTCGACTACACCTGTGGACCCGGGGTCGTCGTGCACGCCGACGTCACGGCCGTCGTGCCCGACGAGGGGATGGCCGGAGGGAACGTCCCGTACCTCGAATCCGCATACATCGACGTGGACGTGACGTTCGCCCTCGACCGCGCGCCGGCCGGCGTCCGGATCGACGGGGACAGCACCGCGTCGCTCGCGGCGACCCTCGTCGGCCCCGCCGGGACCACGGCGACCGCGGCCGCGCTGAGCTTCGCGCCGACCCTGCTCACCTCGTCCGGCGGGCCGGTGAAGGCCGCCGGCGGGTTCCCGCAGCTGGGCCTCTACCCGGCCGGGGACTACGCGATCCACCTGGGCGACCTCACGCTGTCCCTGCGGCCCGAGCGCGCGGACGGGACCCCTGCGGGCACCGCAACCACTGTGACCTGCCGGCACTCCGGCCCCAGCGACCTGCTGACCGTGGTCAAGTCCGAGTCGAGCATCATCGAGCACCCGGTGCGGCCGTCGCAGCTGCAGGTCACGGCCGTGACGCCGACCAGCGTCTCGCTGAGCTGGTACTCGACCTCGTGGTGGTTCCCCACGATCGGCTACGACGTGTTCCTGGACGGTGTGAAGGTCGCCTTCGTGACCGACAAGCAGGCGACGCTCACCGGGCTGAGCCCCGACACCCAGCACCGCGTCAAGGTCACCACCAAGGACTCGTACGGCTTCTCGTCCCCGAAGAGCCAGGGGCTGGTCTTCGCGACGCCACCGCGCGGCCGGTGATCGTGAATCCGCCTCGGGTCGGGCGGAGATCGACCTAGGACCCACCGCGCAGCCATCGCGGACCCGGGAGTCCTTCGCGGCCTCCCGGGTCGAGGCGCTCCTGGTCAAACCTGCGGCGGGTCGGGCCATGAGGCCGAACTTCCGACACCCCACAAGGATGTCCGACGATCCTCTTCGACCGCCGTACGCGGCAGGTCGGTCACCGGCACCGGTCGGACGTGCCGACGTTCGGGGTCGGGTTCGGCGTCCAGGTAGCGCCACGGGCCGCTGACAACCAGGTCAAAACATCAGTTCGGCTGCACGGCAGAGGCGGGGACGAACCCGCACGACCCCTTCCATACCTCGACGAGGTACCAATCGCCGCCTTCCACCGTGCCCCTGACCTTGAGGGGATGGGCGCCGTCTTCGAGTTTCGTACCTGCCGCCCCGATCCTGACCACCCGCGCGTCCGCAGCCGGCCGCTCCACAGGTACGGCGTATTGGTCAACAGCAGGCACGTTTTCCGACGCGACAGGCGTGATCACCGTCGGTTCGTGGCACGCCTCGAAGATCAAGCCGTCGCAGAACTCGTGGTGCTCGAGTTCGAACTTGCCGCCGCGCAACGTGTAGACGGAGTAGAGGCGTTCCCTGCTCACGGAGAGATCGGTGACGATGATCTCTTTTGAGCCGTCCTGCACCGGGCGCACCCGTGCGGTCGAGGTGCCCAGCAGTTCGAGCACCCGCACGTACTCGCCGGGCGAGACAGTGCGGTACACGGCGAACATGCACCCTCCTGACCCGCAGAACTCCATGGTCTCGTTGACGACGAAGAACTCCATCAGGCCGTCGTTGTCCAGATCATCGACACGAGTGATGTTCAGCTTGACCTCGCTGACGGGCAGACCGGCCGACTGCACGTCCTCGGTCATCCACTCGAAGAACTGGGCGCGTTGCTGCTCCGGGCTGCGCTTCTCCGCTTCCACCTGGCGAACGATCGCGGTGCCCACCACGACACCGACGACCAGAACCAGCGCGCACCACAGCGCGGCGAGCTGGCGCAGGTAGCGGACGTGCCTGCGCCACAACGCGTCGAATCCCACGTCCAGCACGACGGCGGCGACCCGCACGAGGTCGCGGCGGGTGAGCTTGCGAGCGCCTCGCATGTCGAGCCACAGCGGTTCGTCGACGTGGTCGAGGGCGGGCGGCAGTCCGGTTCCTCGGTGGGGTCGTCGCCCGTCGCGATGATGGCCAGGCGTTTCAGGTCGTGGTTGGCGAGGAAGTGCGCCACCTCGAGGTTCACGTAGTGCGATCGCGCGGACGCCGGAGAAGCCAGCAGGATCATCGCGGGCGCCTCGTCGATGGCGGCTCCCAGTCGATCCGCGAGTGGACCCGACACGGCCATCTCGTCGTCGTCGCGGAACACCGGACGCAGGCGCCGACCGGGTGGTCCCGCCGGGTCGGCGGCGCGCCGGGCGTGGCGTGGCACGACGAACCTCTCCAGCCGGCGATGTAGCACAGCCGCTCGCTGCCGATCGGACCACGAGTACGACAGGAATGCCCAGAACCGCATGAATTCCCACCCTTCGCCAGGATGTACCTCGCAGTTGTGCCCGATGGCGTTACCACTTGGAATCGCTTGACCGTCAAGGTAGGAGCCGGGCTCTTGCCGGCTGCGGGCGAGATGGGTTTCTCCGACTACCGCGCATTCAACGCCCAGCCGTGGTCATCGGCCCGGCCCTTCCTCCGTGCCGGTCCGGCTGATTGATCGCACGATCAGCGGGACGTCGCTCGTTCCACTGTCCGACAGCGGTCGACCAGGCATTGCGAGTCACGTCAACGTGGTCCGCATTCGCTCCGCCCGTCGAGATAGGGCTGGAGCATGTCGGCGTCGAGGGTCGGCGACTCGGGCATCGACGGCAGTATGTCGACGCCGTCGGCCGTGATCGTCACCGATCCGTCGCGGCACCGGCAGCCTTGGTGGTGTCCGTGTTCCAGGTAGAAGCGGCCTTGGTCCGTCATGGCGGCCGTCCAGCGTTTGTTCGCCTTGGTCAGCCACCGGAGCACCCTCCGGCCGAAAGTCGATCTGTCCGGCGTGGGGCCGGTACGTGTGGTGCGTGTGCCGTAGGCGTGGGTCACGGCTCGGTCCGTGTCGTCCCGAGAGGTTCTGATGGTTGAGGGGTCCAGCAGGTGGGAAGCGGTCTCAAACCCGTGACGGTTCATAAAGCCCGCAGAATCACGAGACACTAGCATCGATCATGATGCGTACAAGCGTGCGATTGTACGCTCACGGAAGCGACGCAATTGCAGGCCGGACCACTTCCACTGTCCGTCCGAACTCGACCAACGCGAAGTAACTGCAACCTATCGCCACTTCTCGGGAATGACCTGAAGTTGGCCCTCCAGACTCCACCCCGGCGGCCTCTCGCTCGGGTCAGCCCACTTGGCGCCCGAGGCGAGCCAGGTCGCCCGATACTTAAGAACTGACTCCCTCGTTGAATCCTCGTAACCAAATTCGACGCCACAGCATTCACATATGTCGAATGTAGACGTCGAGCCGTCCTCACCCCAGGGAGGCTCTTCTCGGAGCAGACCGCATACGCGGCATCGGTACAACTCATTGGGCATTATAATAGTCCCGGGTTCGCAGGGTACTCATGATACACCGGATTCGGAACGAGTAAGGTTTTTGACCCACCATCTCGCGTCACGACACCGAAGTAGTCGATTTTAGGATCGTACATCACGATCTCGCCGTCGTTCCGCTACTTCACCTTCCTCCCGGCAATATACAAGTTGAACCAGCCGTGAGCCTTGATGCCGTACTGCAAACTGTTTTTGACCGTAGGCTTAGCGGTCCCGAACGGAGCGCGGGTCTGCCAGACGTTCGCGGTATCCCGCTCGTCGACGGCGGGATGACCGGGATAGGAGTTCCTAGAGACCCGGCCCGCCGTACGGGCCGTCGCTGCGCTGCTCGTCGCCGCCCTGCGTGGGCCCGCGGTACGGGCCGGGAGAACCGTCGGCCGTCGGTCTCGTGTACAGCACCACGGTCGGTGCGTCGCTCACGCCCGCTCCGGCCGGCACCGTCGGCTGACTCGCCGGCCCGTCCGATGTGCTCCGGCGGCGCTTCACGATCAGTGCCAGTGCGCCCAGGCCGGCGGCGACCAGCAGCCCGCCCAGGATGAACGGCAGCGAACCGCTGCCCCCGTCGCTGCCCGCTTCCAGGGCGGGTTGTGGCGCTGCGGCTGCGCTGATCTCCCGTTCGGGAGTCTCGTCCACCGCCGTCGTCGCGGTGGTCGAAGGCGGAGTCTCGGTCGGCGCGGCCACGACGGCCAAGGTCAGCTCCACGCTCGCCGTGTCACCTGCGGAGCCCTGCACGGTTGCGCGAGTGGGGCGGTAGCCGTCCAGAGCCGCGTCGACCGTGATCTGCCCCGCGGCGATCGGCTTGCCGGCGCCCGACTTGATCGAGAACCGGCCGTTCTGGTCACTCGTCGTGCGGAACTCGTGCCCGGCGCTGTCCACGACGGTCAGCGCCACGCCGCCGATCGCCTTGCCACTGGCGTCGCGGACCCAACCCGACACCCCATCCACCTCGGACGACGGCTGGTCCGCATCGGGTTGCGTCGCGCCCGCGCCGTGGATGTAGACCATCTTGTAGTCGGCGCTGTTCTGCTCACCGAGCCGCACGGCGACCGAGATGTTGACACCGAGGGTCTCGCCCGCGCTCACCTCGGGCGCGACGACGGTGGCCTGGAAGTCCTGGCTCTGGCCAGGTTTGAGGTTCGGCTCCGCCCGACAGCCGGTGGTGCACTTCAGGCCGCCACCGACCACCACGATGGCTGTGTCCGCCTTGCTCCCGTTGTTCGTGACGCGGAACTGGACTTGAACCTGGTCGCCGGGCTTCACGTTCTCGGCTGACACGCTCAGGATGCTGACGGGTACCGGGGCGCCTGCCGCGGGGGTTGCGGACACCCCGAACGTCCCCCCGATCAGGGCGATCAACACGGCAGCCCAGGCCCATCGGACTCGTGAGCGCATCGTCACTCCTACCACCTTCTCCACGAGCAGGCGACATCGGCCGATGACACCGCAGGACACTATGCACCAACGCCGTCCCACCGATATGTGGACGGGTGGCAGGACCACGTGGAGACGTTGGCCGCTCGCTACCAGCACGGCGTCCACTTGGGCGCGTCCGGCCACAAGGCCAAGGCGATCCGCTCGCTCACCGGTTTGGCAACCGACTGCACGCGCGTGCTGGCATGACACACGAGATCACGAAGATGACCCAGCTCGCTCTCGACTACTGGCGCGCTTCCGTCGACTGACACCTGCGACTTCCCGCCAAACGGTCGGAGCCGGAGCGGCCGGATCCGTCATCTCGGAACGTCCTGTGGCTCGCCCCACCCGCGCGGGCGACCTTGTGGAGAACAAGCCGGCACTGGGGTGAACGAGCGCCGCCGCTTGGCCACGCGACTCCCACCTGCCGTCGACCTGCTCCTCAACGCATCCTGCTCGCCAGCCGTCCTGGCTCGTTCAGCATCGACATGAACAGTGCGGAGGTGCCTGCTGACACGGCGAGGCGTCCGGACCCGCGTCCGGACGCCTCGCCGTGTCAGCAGGTCACAGGTCGGCGAAGCACGCCTGTGGCGACCAACCCCGGGTGCCGTCGTTGGCGATCAGCCGGACCCAGCCGTTGCCGTTCGACACGCCGCACGCGGTGTACCGGCGACCGAGGTCGTAACCCTCGTAGCAGCGGACCACATCACCCGCTTGGACGGTGCCGATGACCCGAAAGCTATCCCAGCCGCTGTAGACGTTCGCGCCGTACGTCGCGACCATGTAGCCGTTGGGGCAGTGCGCCAAGGCGGCCGGCGTGACGGAGGAACCGCTGTCCACGGCCGAAACCGCGCGGTCCGCCACCGTCGACCACCCGGCCGACGGGCCCGCCGCGGCGCTCGCGGGGGCGGCCGCGGAGATCCCGGCGACCACCGCGAGGAACAGCATCACCAGCGTCCGGGTCAGGACGTTCATCTTCCTCATCGTGCCCCTCTCGTTGCCCTCTGTCGGGGTGCCGCCCGTGGTCCGGGCGACCGGGAGTCATCGTCGAGGGCCTTTCGTGTGAATTACCCGCGATTTCCCACAATGCGCTGGTCAGGGGCGGTATGTGTGCGGCTGCCTGCTACGCCTTGGTCTCGAAGCGCCCGTCACGGCACCAGTGCCGCGACCGGCCGCACCAGCGGCGAGTTGGTGATCTCTCGACCAAAAACGGCCATCTTCTGTGACACTTTGACGTGCCAAGTCCACTGACCCCGCGAGAAGGGACCATCTGTGTCCGGAATGCTCAGCAGGCGTAGGGCACTCGCCCTCGGTGGTGGCGTCGCGCTCGGCGCCCTGGCCGCCGGTGCGGGAACAGCCACCGCGGCGACCGGATGGATCCGGCTGCCGATCATCACGGCCAACATCGGCCGCGACAACCTGGGCGCGCGCGAGGCGGCGATCGACGCCGTCCGCAACGCGGACCCCCTCGTGCGGCCGCTGGTCGGCTGGCAGGAGATCAACGAGGGCGACACCGGTGAGCCCGCGATGATCGACCACTACTTCGGCCCGCTGTACAACAACGCGTTCCTGCGTCACGACACGTCGTTCCGGGTCCCGATCTCGATCCCGCAGCCGTGGCAGGTGGCGAGTTCGAGGACGACGTTCGTGCACGGTGGCATCAGCGGGGTGACGCCGCCCCGCTGGATCAACGAGGTCGTGGTGCGTCACCAGAACCACCCCGCGCTCGAGTTCGCGCTGATCAACTCGCACTACATCGCCAACGCCTACAACGGTGACCAGCGCACCGACCTGCGCGACGAGTGGAACAAGCACAAGAACATCCACGCCGAGCGCGTGCTCGCCCACCACCAAGCGGGTCGCCTGGTCTTCTGGACCGCGGACACCAACAACCCGAACTACTTCAAGGCAACCAGCCTGGACGCCGAGCGCCGGTGCTTCAGCACCGGAATCGACCGCATCAACTGGCTGGCCGGCGACGGCACCGTCCAGGAGCAGTTCATCGACACCAAGACGGTGGACATGCGGGTGGACGGCCACGACGCCCGGGTCGCGGTCTTCCAGGTCCGCCTGCCCTGACACGAACGCGTGCCGGGCGGGTGTCGCCCCCGCCCGGCACGCGTTCGTCTTCGGGCACATGCACGCAGGTTCGAACACCTCACCCCGGTTGCGGGACGAGACGGCGGACGCCATGGAGATCAGGGCGTCCGCCGTGGACTCAGCGGCGGACGCAGACGGTGGTGGTGCCGTCGCCGTTCCAGTCCCCGACAACCGGGATGTCACCGCCCACGCCGTAGCGGAAGCGGTGGGTGGCGTCGCCCGCGGAGTTGGCGTTACGCAGGTAGGAGTGGTCGGTGCTGGGGTGGTAGACGCCGATGGTGTCGGAGCCTGTGCCGCTCGAAATGTCATCGCCGCCGGCAGAGCGAGGGCGCCGTCGTCTTCGGGAGCATGGCCGGTGATCGTGTCCCTGCTATACAAGGTGACCCGGAAGCGGCTGTCCGTCCCGGCGTCGCTGCAACGCAGCCAAGCGGCGGAGGACGCTGAACTGCTCGTGCTGCGCCACGAGAACGCCGTACTCCGTCGGCAACTCGCCGGTCCAGTCCGCTACGTGCCCGCGGACCGCCCTGGTTCGCTGCCCTGTCCGCACTGGTGAATCGCCGCCGGTGGCGAGAGGTCTTCCCGGTCACGCAGGGCACCCTGCTCGCCTGGCACCGCAAACTCATAACCCACAAGTGGGACTACGCCGCGCGCCGACGCACCGGACGCCCACCAACCTCTGAATCCCGGGCGACCGACTGCGGTGACCCATTAACCGAGATGACCCGCTCACGTCACGCCACGGTCCTGCCACCGGTGCGCGACACGAGGTCACGACGGCGCGCCGTCACCACGTCAGGTCGGGCACGAGGGCGGCCACGCGGTCCAGGTCCTCGTCGTCGAGCGGCCTCAGGTGGGCGAGTGCGTTTCGCGTGTCCCGCAGGCAGAACAGCAGCTCCCTGTCGGAGCGGGACAGCCTGACCCGGGAGGTGGACACCGCCCACGCCATCGCGCCGAGTTCCAAGGTGACGCGACCGCCCCCCTCCTCGACGCCGGGTGCTCCGCTGCGGAACTCCCGGCCCAGCTCGGCGAGGATGGCTGTGCTCGCCCTTGAGCGGACCGTCTGCTCGAGCCGTGCCCGCCAGCTGTCGACGAGCGGCATCAGCGCCCGGTTCTGCCCCCTCCACACGAGGTTGTCCAGGTCGACCGCGGAGCCGATCGCCCCGCGCACCGCAGGACTGATCCGGAGCTGCCCGTCCCAGAGTTCCAGGGCACCGGCGTTCCACGCGGGCCTCAGCTCCTCGGCCGGTCGCCCGCCACCCCCGCGCCGTCGCCGGGCGGCGTCCGGCGCGAGATCGTCCTGCGCGTGCGCGAAAGCGGCGATCCGCTCGCGGAGCGTGCTCCGGCGACCGTCCCACGACGACGCCAGCCCCTCCGCGAGCAGAAGGTCGGGACCGGCCACCTCGACGATCACCTCCACCGCCACGAGTTCCCGCACGTCGATCCGATGCGAGTGCCCCCGCGGTGCGACCCGGGGTCGGGTTGCCGCGGTGACCACCGCCGTGTCGAGCCGGTCGCACGCGCTCCACCACCAGTGCACCCTGGTCGTCACCGGGTCGACCTTGTCGAGCAGGCGGGACGGCAGGTCACTCGGCCTGGCCGCGACAAGCACCCTCGTGCGGTCCTCAGGTGGCACACCGTGTTCTTTCGAGGAAGCGGTCAGCCTGGTGAACACCGAGGCGACGTCGTCCGCGTCGTGCTCCGCCCAGGCCCGCACGACGACAACCTTCCGCCGCAGCCAGTCCGACGACGTCAGCACGGCGAGCGGGTCGCCGACCTCGTCGGACGGGTCCTTGAACGCGAGCAGCAGGCGTTCCGCCACGGAGGACGTGCTCTCCACGGTCGTGACCGGGGCCGTGTCGATCGACTCGTTCCAGTCGAACACCCCGGACGTGCTGTGCGCCCAAGCAGGCAGCGTGTCGTCGGCGGCCCCCGCGACGCGGGCGCCCACGTGCTGCCCATTCGTCTTGCGCACCTCCGGCGGGGGCACCCGCACGCTGTCGAGCTGGAGTTCGAGCAGGTCGACGAGCGAGTCCGCGGCGCCGCGGCCGACCAGGTCGTCCGGCAGGAGCCAGATGCAGCTCCACCCGCCGTCCAGGTCTTCCGACAGCACGTCCAGATGCCGGCGGGGCCCCGGGAGCGACCCGAGGTCCCAGCGACCGCTCTTCACGACTTCCCGCGGACTGTGGCGATGCAGCGGTGCACCACCCTGTCGAGCACGACGCCATCCGGGCCCTCGTCGAGCACCCCAAGGTCGACCAGGTCGTCCAGCAGGTCGATGGCACTCCCCAGGTCGAGTTCGAGCATCGCGGCCACGTCGACCGTCGACACCGCCTCGCCCAAGTCCAGGTAGTCGACCCACGATCCAATCCGGGTGATGAGCGTCCCGCCGACGCCGGCCCGGTCGAGGAAGCCCCGCGCCCACTCGATGTCCGCGGACGACTGCACCACCCGTTCCAGAGCCTGGGCCTGGGTCGCACCGCGCATGACCACCCAGGCGATGACCTCCTCCACCAGCTCCGTCCACCCACCGGTCGCCTCGATCAGCCGCACGCGCGAGTCCAGCACGTCGAACGGGCACTCCGGCCAGCTGCGCAGGCTGCTCGCCGTCCACCTGGCGGGCCGAACCACCTCGGCCGGCACCGCCGCGCCCACCTCCCGCGCGATCGAGGGCTTGACCAGCAGGACGGAGGCCAACCGGTCCTTGGTCAGCCGGTCCTTGACCTGCAGGACCTCCGCCACGGTTCCGTCACGCAGGTCCGCTACCACGACGGTCGGCCTCTTGCGGCGCACGGCCGCCGTCACGGCCTTCGCGATGTCGACCGCCGAAGCGTGCACCTCAACCCGGCTGCCCCGCATCTCCGCGTAGTCCTTCAGCGCCGCCGGCACGCGGGCGACGCCGAGGGCTTCGGTGCCGGTGACCACGGACACCGCCCCGTCCGCAGCGAGGTCGAACAGCTGGCCGTCGGTGAGCGGGCTGCGTCGCTGGATCCCCTGCGCGCTGAGCAGCAGCCTGCGCGCGTCCCGCGGGTTGTACTCGTAGGGCAGGTCGAACGCCGTCTCGCGGAGTTCCAGCTCCAGGCTCGCCTTGGTGCCCAGCATGTTCACCACGTTGGGGCTCCGCACCGCGTACCTGCTCTGGCCGGACAGCCGGATCAGCAGGCCGAGGCCGACCATCTCGTCGAGGTAGATGCTGACCTGCGACGCGGTGAGGTCCTCGAACCCTGCCAGCCAGTGCTCGCGCGCCTCCTGGAGGAGCTGCTCGGGACCGTAGTCGGTGCTGAACCTGTCCTTCAGGCTCAGCAGGGCGATGACGAGCGTGAGGACGCGGTACCGGTCCTCGAGGTTAATCGTGATCCGGAGACGTTCGGCGATGCGGGCACGCACCCGGTCGCTGCCGGCCACCGCCTCGACATCGCTCTCTCTGATGGGCACCGGCAACGCCTGAGCGTGTGAGACGCGGTTGTGCAGCGTCCGCACGAGCTCCTCGCAGAAGATCTGGATGAGGCTGGCCTGGTAGTTGGTCGCTGAAAGGAGGCGCCAGACGAGCTCCGGCCGCTCGAAGCTGTACCCCAGCGCGGCCAGTGGCGCCACCACGAGCCTGCGCGCGTCGACCTGGTCCAGGGGGCCGACCAGGATGTCCGGCCCACCGTGGACCAGCGGCACGTTGGACAGGTGCCCGAAGCGCTGCACCTGGTGGAGGCCGGCGAACACGACCTTGAACCGCCGGTCCGTCGATTCCATCAGCTCCTTCAGGCGCAGCACGTTGGGGAAGTGCGCCACACCGCCCGCCGTCGGCATCCCGCGGGAATCCGCAGTCAGGAAGGCATCGGCCTCGTCGGCCAGCAGAAGCAGCCGGCGGCCGTGGTGCTGGTCGAGCCACGTCCGGACCTGGTTCACCACGACGTCGGCGGGGGCGTCCTGGGAAACCCGGTCGGAGAGCACGCCCGCCTTCTTGAGTTCCAGCACGAGCTCGCGCCAGATCCGGCTGGCCGGCTCCGCCTCCCCGATACCCCGGCCCTTCAGGTCGATGTAGACGGCGAACCGGTACTCGCCGTCGTTGAACGTCGCCTCGACGCGACGCAGCAGCGCCGACTTGCCGAGCTGGCGCCCGCCGTAGATGAACAGCCCACCGTTGGGGTCGATGACCTCCGCCATCTCCCGGACCCGGCCGACGAACACCTCCGGCGGTACCAGCCCCGCCACGAAGGGGGTGTAGGGGTTCAGGGCCGTCCACGGCAACGTGATGCGCTGGGTGGCACGCCACGAGCCGGGCGCGTTCGCCGCCACCCAGCCGATGACCGCGGGGTCGATGACCAAGGCCTGGACTGGGCTGCGGGTGGCTTCCGCGGCCAGACCCTGCCTGGTCTGCAGGTCCATCACGTGGAGGTACAGGACGACGTTGGCGCGTCCGGTGTCCTCCGGGCCGAGCACATCGAGCACCGACCGACGCCCACGGTGCTCCTCCACCACCACCGTCACGGTGTAGTTGCTCGCGGCCGACCCCAGCGTCGAGATGTACGAGCCGTCGGACGGGGTGCCCTGCACCCTGAACTTGCGGAAGCCGCGCCGGGCACCACGGTTGATCTCCTGCGGACGGTTCGCGGCTTGGAGCCCGAGGGTCCGAAGGATGTCCCGAACGGCGTTCGCCCATCGGTCCCCGCTTGCACCGTCGTGGTTCTTCAACGATTCCCACGCCTGGAGACCCGTGCTCGCGAGTGAGGTGAGCGCTGCCCCGTTCGCCGCCAGCTCGGCCCACTCGAGTGCTTCGACGGGCATGCGCCCGTGCTCGTGAGCGAACATCCCGGCGAAGCTTTTGACGTCTCCGGCCGCCTCCTCCACCTGCTCGGGCAGGGCCTTGCCGGCTCGGACGAACGCGATGAACTCCGACGCGGTGACGGTGTCGCCGTCACCGAGCAGCGAGACGATCCGATCGTGGTCCGCAGCCCGCACCGGCAAGGTCGCGATCTCGTTCCGCAGGTCCTCGACCCGCGAACGGTGCTTCGCGTCCAGCTCTTCGGCGAGCCGCGCCAGGCTCGCCGACGCCTCGTCGAACGCGCCGTCGTCCACGGTGGCCAGCGCTTCCAGCCGTCCCGCAACGGCGGTCTCGTCCTCAGGGTCCAGGAGGTTCTGGGTGCGGATGCGCGCGAAGAGGTCGCGTGCCCTGTTGAGGGCGGCGTTGTGGAGTTTCGTGCACGACCGGGTGGCGCCCTCCACGATGTCGCGGAGTGGACCCGCCGGCTGGTCGACCGCCCAGAAACCCTCCTCCACCAGCTCGACCACCCGGCGCGCGCTGCGCAGGTCGCCGCGCTCGGAGTAGGCGGAGACGGCCCGTTCGAGGTCCGGCTCGCGGGTCAGCTCGGCCAGCACCACTGGAGTCCGCATGTCCTCCGGGTTGGGCCGACCCCAGGCGTCCCTGGGTAGGTCCGGCAGCACCAGCAGGACGTCGGGACTCGGCTCGGCCAGGCTGAACGCGGCCTCACCGCCGCCCACGGCGGCGTAGCCGGCCCGGATGGTTTCGCCGGGCCGCTGCAACCACCGGCGGAACAGCGCCATGGCGACACCGGACATGCCCGACGGCAGCTCGGCGGATTCGACGTCCGCCAACGCCTGGGACAGCCGGGTCGCGACGGCCTGGTCCTCCGACTGGGTGGCGGTCAACCGCCTGCTCACCAAGTCGGCTTCGCGCAGGATCGTCCGCACCTCTTCGATCGCGCGCACCAACGTCCGGAGCGCGGTGGCCACTATGGGCTCCCTCGCCTGCTTCGGAGTTCGCATGGCGGCGTCGGCGGACTCGATCATTGCGTCGATCGCGCCCGGGGCGTTCATCGCCGACAACGCGGCGCCCACGGCATGGCCATCCGCGAGGCCGTCCGACCACTTGGCCACCACGTCGAGGGCGGTGGCCAGCGGCTGGTCGGTGAACATCAACCGCTGCAACACTCTGGTCGCCCGCTGGTAGGTGTTCTTGCGACGGGGCAGCTCCTCGGCCAGCTCGCGGGCTCGACGACCGAGTTCCACGCGTGCCTCGTGGGCGTCGTCCTCGAGCAGGAGCCCGCCCAGGACATCGTCGATGCGAAAACCACGGCGGACCGCGTCGATCGTCGTGTCGATCAGGGTCGCCCAGCGGGTCGACAGCACCAGTTCGGGCCGCAGCTGGGTGAGCATCGGGTGGCCCCAGCCGGCGATCAGCCCAGCGCGTAGCGCGGCCGTGGTCGCAAGCGCGGCGGCGTCGGCGTCACCGGCCAGTTCCTGCGCGTCCAGCTCGAGGGCTGCCAGGACGGCGGTGGCGTCGGTGTTGTTGTTGATCGCGTACGCGGCCACCGCGAACCGCAGCACGGCGCCGCGCCGGTTGGGCTCGCCGGACATCGCGGTCACCCAGTAGGCCTCTACGAGCCTGCCGCTGCCCGCCAACTCCACCGCCAGCGGCGGTTGGCCCTCCTCCCAGGGGAACCCGATGGCGAGTTCGTCGCTGTCCTGGGAAGTTGCCGTCTCCTCAGTGCTCGCCACCTCCTTCAGCGGTGGGTTCACAGCTTCGTCGCGCATCGACACCGCTGTCGGCTCCTCGTGCGACGCGGCAGTCGGCGCCACCGGCAACGCGGGCTCGGCGGTGGCGGCAGTAACAGTGGTCTCGGTGTCGGTGTCGGTCGGTGGCATATCGGCGGCGACCCGCAACCGCTCGATGTCGGCCTCCACCGCCCGCGCCGCCGCCCGCAAGGACTCGCGGGCGTTGTCGGGCACGGATTTGGCGAGCTCCTCGAGCTCACCGAGCTGCTTCCGCAGTTCGGCGATGCGCGCGACAGCAGCTCGCTGCTCGGCGACCAGCCGGGTCGCCTCCTCTTCCTCTTTTAGGCGCGCCAACACCTCGACGCGGAACTCGGCCAGCGAGGCGCCGGCACTGTCGAAGTCGGAGATCCCGGCCTTCCCGATCAGCCCGGCGAGCGAGTCGAAGAAGGCTCTGCGCTGCTCGCGGTACTCGGTCAACGACCTGTCGAGCTCGTGATCCGGTTCGGTACCGCGGACGGTGGCGTCGACGGCGCACCGGAGAAGCTCGGCCAACCCCGCGGCACGATCGCGCAGGGATTCGAGGGCCTCCTCCAGGGCGTCCAACTCGGCCAGGCGCGGTTCGGCGGTCATGTCCGGAACGATCACACCCGGAACGTTCCCGTTCGCACGCGCCGCGGTGTCGCCCTGGGGAGCTTCGGACGGGTGCTCGTAAACCTCGGCGAACGCCGCGGTAGGTGACCGTCCCGCGTCCTTGAGAGCCGCCTCGAGATCGCTCCGATGACGTGTCGCCAGGGCTGTCACCGGCACGTCTCCCAGAAGCAGGCCGAACAGCGCCAACCGACCGAGGGGATTGCCCAGGGCGACCAACATCCGGCGCAGCTGGTCCAGGTCCGGGTCGCCGACCACGTCCGGCGTGAACTTGCAGTGCGTGGTCAGCACCCGGGTCGCGATCGACAGCGCACTGACGGCGAGGTGCGCCAACTGGTGCGACGACATCTTGACCGCGTGCGCCCGAGCGGCCCGTACCTCGCGTCGGACAGGCGGCCGGGCATCTCTGGCCGGAGGGGGCATCTGAGCGGCGACCCGCAGCTGGTCGCACACCGCGAGCAGGACGCTGAAGTCCGGGTCATTGAGCGCCGTCAGCCACTTGCGCAGCTCGGCAGGAAGGTCGGCGGTCACGGAACGAAGTCTTACCCCATCATCCGAACTACACGAAGGAGTGAAACAGGTCGCCACTCCGGCATGAGTCGCAGTCTCACCCGAATGGCGCAAAGAAGGCGTCTGAGTGCACATTTTTGCGGTTTCGGCGAGGCGTCAGCGCGACATGGAATCGTGAGCGATAAGTAATCCAAAGGTGACACCTTTCCTGCGGGCGGCACCGGCCGGGCGACGCTATCGGCGAATGCGCCCGGCCAGCGGCCCCTTCGCCCCTCCGGCGACGTACTCCTGCGGCGCGGTCTTTGCGACGCGGCACGGTCAGCGCGGGACATCAGGATCTGTCTCAGTGAGCTTGTCGAGATCGCCGAGCCGCCGTTGGACGCGTTCGGCGTCCGCGTCACGGCCTTGTTCCCAATACAGCTCAAGCGCCTCCGCCAGACCGTACGGGCCAGATCGCGCTGTCCGAAGACGGCGCAAGGGTGACCGAGGCCGTCGAGAGTTTCGGCGGTGTCGGTAATATTACCGAGGGCGCGGAACAAGATAAGAGCTTGCTGGTAATTGTCGATGACCTGGTGATGGCGCCCAGTTTGGTGATCGACATTACGCCTGCCGATAACTCCATTTATGCAGGCTGAGGCCATGCGTAGCTTGAAGGGCTGAGGTCTTGTGGATGCGGCCGCAGGTCCACAGCGCTGGCCGCAGACGCGGCATGATGACCGACTGTGCCGCTCCGACTGGCCTACTTGAATGCGACCAACGCGTTCACGCTGCTACGCCTGTTACCAATGAATGATCGGGACGAGGACGTGGAAATCCTGGCGCTGCGGCACCAAATCACGATCCTGGAGCGCCAACGCCACCCCGCCGCACGGTTCGTGTTCACCGGAACCGACGGCGGCTTCCACCGCCGATCCAACTTCCGCCGCCGCGTCCGGCTACCCGCCCTGCGCGGCGACACCGCCACCGACCGACCACGCATCAACCCCGTGCACTTCCACGACCTACGCCACACCCACAAGACCTGGCTTATCGAGGACCGCGCCCCGAAGTCCTGCAACACAAAAGGATCGGCCAGCCCGTGGTCGACGTAATGCTCGCCGCACTCCAACACCACTGGGAGCAAACGGGGAGCACGAACCCATGACCACCTTCACAAATACGGTTGCAGTCAAGATCGTTTGCTCCCCCACTGCTCCCTCAAACGATCAACGGCCTGCAGAAAGCGATTGCCCGCAGGCCACTGACCAGCTAAAATACACCGTGGGCGATACTGGGATCGAACCAGTGACCCTTTCGGTGTGAATGAAGCCAGAATAACGTCCCAACCAGCGGAAACAAAATCTCCGCAGCAAATACACGACTATCGGGAGCCGTTGGATGCGGCTCTGCGTTGTTGAACGCGTCCGATGGCTCCCATTCTGCTCCCACTGCCCGCTCCCACGTGTTCGCCGGAGCCCCCCGGAACTGCCGCCCGATGCGACAACCGCGGCCCGTGGGCACGACGCCAGGCAACCTCGACTAACTGCTCAACAAGCCGGTCTCGAACGTGTCACGATTCTCGACGCCGTGCGCAACGGCGACTGGCGGTCGGGTGCGGACTCCACCGGTCAGGTGAAGTGCCGGTCGTCGATCCGGTCATTCGGCCCTGGAGCTTCGCACGTTCCGCTACCCTCCCGTGACGTTGAGTCGCGAACATCCCGGGGGATGATGACCGATCCTGAGCGGATCTTGAGCGGGTACGAAGGCAAGCTCGCCGAGGCGCAGCGCAAGAGCGACGCGATCCGGGAAGCCCTGACCGGCCTGCGGGTGACCGAGCGCAGCTCCGACGGGCAGATCACCGTCACGATCAACGAGGCGGGCAACCTCGTGGACCTCCAGTTGGGCAGCTCCTTGCAGCGCAAGGACGGCGCGGCCGTGGGGCAGGAGGTGCTGCGGGTCGTACAGGCCGCGCAGTCCCGTGTCGCCGCAGCGGTGCAGGAGGTGATGGCGCCGGTGTTGGGCGGTGACTCGGAGGCGATGCACTTCATGGTGGACAAGCTGCGCAGCGCCCAGCCGCCGCCTCCGCCCACATACGTGCCCGGCCACGGTGGGTGGGGCACCAGACCGCGACCCTTGGGCGCGATCGAGGACGACGTCCCACCACCCGGGCCTCGGGCGCCGCAGCCACCGCCGCGACGTCGCGCGCCGCAGGACGATGAGGACTTCGGCGATCGCGGGTTCCTGCGTTGACCTACCGCATCAGCCCCGAGGAGATGGACGCCCACGCCAAGAAGTTGGAGGACGTGGGACAGCGGGTGAACACGGCGCTGGACGCGGGTGACGCCGCGTCGAACCCCGAGGCGTTCGGGCTGCTCGGCATTCCACTCATGGGCGTGTGCGCCGCCGCCCAGCACATGGCGATGAACGCACTGCGCGAAGCCTCCGATGCGGCCCTCGACCACGTCAAGCGCGTCCGCAGCTGGCGCGAGGACGTGCAGAACAACGAGGACGACCAGACCGCCTTGTTCGACGGGATCCACAACCGATGACCGCACCTGAGGCACGCCCCGCGCCGGCACCCGCGAAGAACCCGCTGGTTCGCGAGGGGAAGGGCGCCGCAGCCACCGAAGGCGCCGGGCTGTTCCACGATGCCACCGAGGCGGTGACCGGCTTCGCCGACGGCAACTGGGCCGAAGGACTGCTCAACGTCGCGAGCGCGGCCGGCAGCGTCGGGACCTGCTCAGAGACGCCGTCAAGACCGACACCGCGGCCTGGGAAGGTGCCGACTCCGTGCGCTACCGGGCCTTCGGCGACGACCGCGCCGACACCTACGGCGCGGTGGCCCTGGCGGCGCGCGGCATGTCGTTGTTGATCACCACTTGTCGGACGATCCTCAAGGTCGTGCGCGACATCGTGCGCGACCTGATCTCGGAAGCCATCGGCAAGCTCATCAGCATCTGCCTGCGATGGGCGCCTGCCGTCGCGGCGCTCGGAGCCGGGATCGCGGGTGCCATCGCGGAATGCGTGCCGACCGCCGTCAAGTACGCCAACAAAGCATTGGACTGGTGTCGCAAGCTGACCAAGGCCTTCGGCAAGGCGTCGGCGCTGTTCGGCAAGCTCGACCGGATCCTCGGTAACGCCCAGGCCGCGCTGGCCAAGCGCGGCGACGACTTCGTCACCGTCCTCAAGCGAGGCGCCGACGCCGACATCGCCCGCCACATGGCCGACTTCTCGTGGGGCGCGATGGCCAAGGACGCGTGGACGGGGGCCAAGCAGTCGGTCGTCGACGGCGTGACCGGGTTGCCGACGGACATCGGGCCGAAGGTGGTCGGCGAGTTCCGCAAGGAAGGAGCGAAGATCATCGACAACGGCGGGTGGAAGACGTGGCGGGAGTTGCAGGAGCAAGAGGAGAAGGAGGCGGGAGGCAGGTGAAGGTCCTCCACCGCCTCGTCGCGTTCGTGCTGCTGCCCGTCGTGGGCTACTTGGTCGGGGCAACGATCTTCTTCGCGTTCTGGGACAGGATCGAGGTCGGCGACCCCGACGGGTCCGGCTACGCCGCCGTCGCCCAGTCCTGTGAACGCCGAGGCCCGGTGTCCTACAAGGGCTTCGGCTACTGGTACACGTGCGCGGCGAAGGTGACGCAGCGGGCCCCGTCTCCAGCGCCAGGCCATCGACACTCTGGGCAACGCCCTCAGTCCGACGAGCGGCCGACGGGACGACCTGCTTGGCGCAGCAGCTGTCCGCTGACGTTGCCGTCACCGTTGCCGTCAGACACCCCGGAAGCCCCGACGGAATAAAGACTCCGGCGGGGCCACCTTCAGGCTCGAACGCTGGCGCCAAACTTGGTTGACTTAGTAAGGTGCAAGGATGACACAACGGTTTGCCGATATCTTGCAGGGCCTCATGGACAACCGCGGACTATCACCCCGGGCTGTTAGCCGCGCATCGGCACGGGCTGAATCGACCATTCTGCAATTGCTCCATGGGAGTGTTCCACCGTCACCGGAAATACTGAAAGATATCGCGCCAGTATTGCAGATCTCCGAAGCCGATTTGCTCGCAGTATCTGGCCTTGCGTCAACGCGAACCGCCAGCGCCCCCAGAACCTACCGTAATTCGGCTGAGATCGGCGAGCTAGTATCGATTGCGAGCTCGCTATCGGATGGACAACTTCGGCGATTGATCGACGTTGCCCGCGACCTGAAGTCGGAAGATCATAACTAGGCCACAAGTCCGCCCCCCGCCCGTCCACTTGGATGGACGGGGGGCGGACTTGTGGGAACTCAACCGAAGTTGAAGGGGTCCCACCTCGCTCCACCCACGTTAAATCCATTCCTGTTCAGAGCATCTCGCGCCACCGACTCCATCCCAGACCCATTCGGCCTATAGTGGCCGGAGAAATTACCGAATTCTGTGATGGATCCGCTTGATACGTCAAACGTGCCGGCCATGATCACAGGCCTACCTCCAGAAAGGCTTGTATGCTCCGCCCATATACCCTCATCGAAAACGCTCTCGTGAAACGTTCTCACTGAACCACCCGGCATCACGACGTAATGGTAATTGCCGTCTTGCAGATTTCCTCCCCTAGTCACCACTGCACTCTCGGGGAGGGGGGCCTGCGGGGTGGCATCCGTGCCAGGGCGTCCCGCAACATACATCCTGCTCTGAACAGTGCTTGGACTGCAATTGTGTACAAGCACCGGAGTTTTACCCGCCAGCACATAGTACGTGTGGACGCCTTCAATGGTGAGGTCGTAGACCAGCTCGAGGTTCGTGTAACGCTTGATGTCGGCGATCTGTGGCGAAGTGCCATCGGCTGAAGTGAGGCGCTGGCCGGGCTTGAGGTCGCCGATGTTGACGAAGCGTCCCTCGGTCTCGACCCATACGGGGTGCCAGGAGGTGGCGTCGATGGTGCCGGTGGTGCCGTCCGCGTTGGTGACGGTGAGGCGGGTCATGTCGTCTTCGTCGTTGTGGACGATGGTGGCGACGACGTTGCGGTCGGTGGTGTGGCCGGTGGTGGGGTCGGTGGCTTTGACCTTGTCGCCGATCTCGACGTCGTTGATCGGTTTGGTCGAGCCGTCGGCCATCAGGACCAGGGTGGTGGCGACGAAGCTGTGCTTGGTCACGCAGCCCTCGCTGCCCCTGGACAGCAGCTTTTGGAACTTCTCGGCGGCGATCCGGGTGACGTCGTCGGTGATGGCCTGGACTCGGCGGAGGACGCCCTTGGCCTTGTCGACGATGCCGGCCAGGCGGCTGACGGCCTTGACGGCGTTGTAGCCGGCTTCGAGGATCTTGGCGGCCTTGCCCCACGGGACGAGGCCGGCGACGAGGCCGCCGCAGGCCCAGATGTCGCCCTTGGTGAAGCAGTCGACGATGTCGTTCCAGCCGGAGATGTCCTTGATGACCTCCCAGGCGACCTCTTTGATCACATCCCACTTGGTCTTGTGCGCGTCGGACAGCGCCCGCTGGTAGTCCTCCCAGGAGATGTCCTCCTCGGCCAGACGGGACCGGACGGCCTCGTCGTTGCCCGCGTTGGCCTGCTGCAACGCACGATCACGAGCACCGAAGGTCGTCTTCTCGTCCTCCCAGTTCGGGCCCTGGATACCCCTATCCGGGCCATTGCACAGGACGCCGTCGGGGCCGCAGTTGTTGACAAGCAGGCCTGTCGGGTCGCTGTAGGTGACCGGGCTGTTGTTCGCGTAGGCGTAGCCGTTGAGCTGTTGCGGATCGTTGTTGTCGATGACCGGGTCCGCGGAGAGGAATCTGCCCGAGGACTGGTCGTAGAGGCGGGCGCCGACCTGGGTCAGGCCCGACTCGTCGTTGCGTCCGCCGACGAAGCCCAGGCGGTCCGGCCAGTCCGGTGGGGCGGCGCCGCGGGTGGCACCGTAGGGGGTTTGGCGACGTTGGGTGACGGTCTGCGCGGCGTCGTTGGCGATGGACAGTTGGTTGGTGCCCTGATGGTCGGGGATCAGCATAAACGCAGGTCAGACTCCGTGGCGACGTTTGACACCCCACACGGTTTGGCGTAGGTCGCACAGCAACCCGCCCTCGTGCTGTACACGCGGCAGATCGGACGACCGGTTGCCCTCCGGTCATCTGTCGCCCTGCGGCGGCAACCCCGAGCGGCTGCGATCCGCGTCCGTGTTCGGAGTTCTCCCCCGCGCCGCGCCGCTGCCGGCCCTCGAGCGACTCAACCGCCACTGACTAAACTGCGGCGGGGACTTCCGCCAATGCGGCCCTGCACCACGTCGCACCGTCCGGCCTGCGCTGGGACCTCCGCACCCCCCATCACTACATGACCGACGCCCTGAGGACGGCATATCGAAGAAGGAGATCATGCGCCGTCTCAAGCGCTACATCGCCCGCGAGGGCTATCGTTCCCGGAGCAGGGTCGAGTGTCCGACGTCGGGGGAGCTGACGAGGTGTTTGCACACTTTCAACCTTCCCAACCAGAAGCACAACCTCGATGCTGACGTCAAAGTCCTGTTCGACTCAGTGGCGAGAGAGTCGTCACCAATTTCAATTGGACCCAGCTTGACATCAATCCCAAAACCTCGATCATCAACCCACTAACCCTTGTCAACGAGCCGCATCCCACATCTTTAAATCGTGCAGAACAAATTGGTTTACGTCACCCAGCCCAACCGTCAACATTTGACATCGACTCGACTGAGAGAAACTTAGTGGTATCCATGGAAGCTCCGGCTTTCTCTTCATATCGCTTTGAGGCGACATAGAGCAAGCCTTCAGCACTTTGAACGGACGGAGAAACAAACGGGGTGAATCCAACACCACTCCGCAAAACTTCCACGTAGACCTCCTCCCCCGCCAGGATGCAGGCACATCTGGCATAGAGGAAATGATCGCCCGTCTGAGCGAACTCGACACCCCTCAGGACAACAGGAATTTGCGCAAAAATCTTTCTGTCGAGATGAAATAGCGCTTCGTGCAGCCTCTCGACGAATCCGGTCAAGTCGCCAAGAGCCAGCGTAGCCAAGCGCGATGATACGTCATACAAGGCAGAAGCGACCTCGCCGGAATCTCGCACCGCGCTGGTACCGATCACCGCCCAGAAGCGAGCCACGTCCAGCCCGGAACTACCAAAGGGTGAGCTGCTCATAGCTTTCGGCCTTCCTTCTTTCCAGGATTCTCTTGCCGGGGGATGCGTAGTCGTTCGACAACTCTACGCCCTGGCCCCGCAGTTCCTGCATGCGCAGGTGTTCAGCTACGAAGAGATCCTCGTCTGTACCACAAACGTGAGTGCAGGTCGCCTCCTCGACACTCTTCAGTCGACCACTGTCGACGTGACTCTGCAAACGACGACCAAGGTTATTCGTTTTTCCTACGTACATCTTCCCGGGGTTAAGCTGATCTTCGAATTCGTAGATCCCTTGTTGGGTCTGTCAAACGAGCGGCTCTGACCCGTAGTCGGTGGTGACGCTGTGTATCTGTCAGGGTAGGAGGATGCGGTGGCGGAGGAGGTCGAACCCGGCGCGTCCGTGCATCTGCCTCATGATCCTTTTGGTGCGGGTGTTGACGCCTTCGGTGCGGCCGTTGTGGTAGGGCAAGGTCACGGCAGCGTCCACAGCGGACCGGTCGATCTCCAGACCGTTGGTGAGACTGCGCAAGTACGGTAAGTCGACGGCGCGGGCCGCTGTGATCCACTCGGTGAGTTTCACGTCGTTGCCCGCGGCCGGTGTCAGCAGGGCGGCGAAGCCACGTACCAGGCCAGCGAGCGCGGTCATCTCCGGGCAGGCCGCGGTGATCTTTTCCAACAACTCCGTGTCCTTCGGGCGCAGGTTGTCGGATTTGGTAAGCAGGAGGCTGCTTGCATGGCGGGAGGTGGTGACGGGGCGCTCGCCTTCGGCGCGGCCCTGGTTGAGGTAGCGGACCAGCAGGTTGGCGCTGCCGGTATAACCCAGCTTCCGGATCTCGGCGAGCAGGCCGGTGACCGGGACCGCGGGATCGGCCGCGCGGCGGGCGCGCAGATGCTCGCGGTAGGGGTCGACCAGCGTCGGGCGGTAGGTCGTGTGGGGTTCCACAACTCTGCATCTGAGCGCTGAGCTGCGGTGATCGCACATCATGAGCCGTAGAGGCAGGATCGCGAGGTGTGGTGCTACGACTGCTGTACCTGATCTTCGTCCGGCTCGTTGGCTGGCTGGTTCTGCTCGGCCGGTCATCGGCGGCCAAGGACGTGGAGCTGCTGGTATTGCGGCACGAAGTCGCCGTACTACGCCGCACCAACCCCCGCCCGCGACTGGAGTGGGCCGATCGCGCGGTGCTCGCCGCCCTGGTGCGCCGACTCCCCCAGATGCTGCGCGAGCACCGTTTGGTGACACCTGGCACCATCCTTCGATGGCACCGGCGCCTGGTCGCGAAGAAGTGGACCTACCCCCACCGCACCGGCCGCGCACCGGCCGACGACACCGTCGTGGCGTTGATCGAGCGTATGGCCCGGGAGAACACCGGCTGGGGCTACCGCAGGATCCAAGGTGAGCTGCTCAAGCTCGGCCACCGGGTAGGCGCTTCAACGGTTCGCCGCGTGCTCAAGCGCCTGCGGATACCACCCGCGCCCCAGCGCGACACCGACACCTCCTGGCGACGATTCCTCCGCGCCCAGGCCGCGAGCATGTTGGCCTGCGACTTCTTCCACGTCGACTGCGCGGTCACCCTCAAGCGCGTGTACGTCTTCTTCGTGATCGAAGTAGCCACCCGCTACGTCCGCATCCTCGGCGCCACCACCAACCCCGATGGTCCTTGGACCACCCAGCAGGCCCGCAACCTGCTGATGGACCTGGCCGATCGGGCCGACGACTTCCGGTTCCTCATCCGGGACCGGGCCGGCCAGTTCACCGCCTCGTTCGACGCTGTCCTCTCCGGCGCAGGCATCAAGGTCGTGAAAATCCCACCACGCTGCCCGAGAGCCAACGCCCACGCCGAACGGTTCATCGGCGCCATCAGACGCGAAGCCACCGACCGACTACTCATCATCAACGAACACCACCTGCGAGCGGTCCTGGACCGCTACACAGCCCACTACAACCACCGCCGACCCCACCAGGCGCTACAGCTCGCACCACCGCGACCGGACCAGCCGATCACACAGCCGCGCTGCACCTCGATACGTCGCCGACCAGTCCTCGGCGGCCTCATCAACGAGTACGAACCCACAGCCGCCTAACCGCAGGTCAGGCCATGTGGCTGACTTTGGTACCCCACAGGCCGACCACGGACCATCCGCTCGATCCGACTCCTGGTGCTGCGCCTGGCGCGGGAGAACCCCACCTGGGGTTACCACCGAATCCACGGAGAACTGCTCGTACTCGGCATCAAGGTCGCCGCCTCCACCGTCTGGCAGATCCTCAAGGACGCAGGGATCGACCCGGCACCCGAGCGCACTACGACGACCTGGTCGGCCTTCCTCCGCTCGCAGGCCGCCGCACTTCTGGCCTGCGACTTCTTCGAGACCTCCACCTTGAGCGGCGCCCGTCTGTACGTGCTCACGGTGATCGAGCACGCCAGCCGCCGGATCCGCGTCCTCGGCGCCACAGCTCACCCGACCGCCTCCTGGGTCACCCAAGCCGCCAGGAACCTCGCCATGGACCTCGAAGCCGAGGGCCGACGCGCGCGGTTCCTGATCCGCGACCGGGACGGGAAGTTCCCGGCGCTGTTCGACGCCGTCCTCGCCGACGCGGGCATCCAAGTCGTTCTCAGCGGCGTCCGGATCCTGTGAGGTGCCGCGCCTCTGCACGGGGGGGTGCTTAGCTGCGGCGATCGCGCATGACGTGCTGCAGGAGCATGATCGTGAGGCGTGGCGCTACGACTGCTTTACCTGATCTTCGTTCGGGTCGTCGACTGGATGGTTCTGCTGGGTAGGTCATCGGCGGCCAAGGAAGTGGAGTTGCTGGTGCTGCGGCACGAAGTCGCCGTGCTGCGCCGGGCCAACCCTCGCCCGCGGTTGGACTGGGCCGATCGTGCGGTGCTCGCCGCGTTGGTGCGACGCCTACCCACCTGGTTACGGCAACACCGGTTGGTGACGCCGGGCACCGTCCTGCGGTGGCATCGGCGACTGGTTGCACAGAAGTGGACCTACCCGAACCGCACCGGCCGACCACCGATGGACGATGCCGTGGTGGCGTTGATCGAGCGGATGGCCCGGGAGAACGCCGGGTGGGGCTACCGCAGGATCCAGGGCGAGCTGCACAAGCTCGGCCATCGGGTAGCCGCCTCAACCGTGCGCCGTGTGCTCAAGCGCCTATGCATACCGCCCGCGCCCCAGCGCGACAGCGGCACCTCCTGGCGGCGGTTCCTGCACGCTCAGGCCGCGAGCCTGGTGGCCTGCGACTTCTTCCACGTCGACTGCGCGGTCACCCTCAAGCGGGTCTACGTGTTCTTCGTGATCGAGGTCGCCACCCGCTACGTCCACATCCTCGGCGCCACCACCACCCCCGATGGACCCTGGACGACCCAACAGGCCCGCAACCTGCTCATGAACCTGGGTGACCGGGCCGACGACTTCCGGTTCCTCATCCGCGACCGGGCCAGCCAGTTCACCACATCGTTCGACGCGGCCTTCTCCGGCGCCGGCATCCAGGTCGTGAAGAGCCCACCACGGTGTCCACGAGCCAACTGCTACGCCGAAAGGTTCATCGGAACCGTCAGGCGAGAAGTCACCGACCGCCTGCTCATCATCAACGAGCACCACCTGCGGGCCGTGCTGAACCGCTACGCGGCCCACTACAACCACCGCAGACCCCACAGAGCACTGCAACTCTTGCCACCACGACCGGACCAGCCGATCCCAGAACCGGGCCACATCTCGCTACGCCGCCGACCGGTCCTCGGCGGCCTGATCAACGAGTACGAACCGACAGCAGCCTAACCACAGGTCAGGCCCTGTGGCCGACTATTGGCACCCCACACGCTCACATTGCCCGTCTTAGTTGGCTGGCCAGAGTTTGCGGGAGTAGCCGCTGGCCGCTATGACACACCTCGACCTCGCGGGCGACTTGTGGAAGTTGGTCGTCATCACCACCGTCCACGGGTCGGCAGCGAGCTCGGGCAGTTCGTCGTCGCTTACCCCGCCGAGGCCAGCTTCATACGCCCACCACGTCGGACAGCGCGTCACCAGGCCGTGGCCGAGCGAGCCGCGATCCGACCGACAGCTCTTCTCAGCGGGAACTGGACCTCAGGTTCGCCCAGATGGACGCGGATCAAGCTGTCCGCGAGTCGATTCCGTGGCTACGTAGGTCAGAACTGGCTCTGGCTCAAGTTCTGTGGAGCGGTGACGTTGCGTGATCAGGACTGGTGGAGATCACAGCGGCTTTGCCTCATGATCGACATCATGGCGAACCGTGTGCTCGGACCACTTGGATGCGGCCTGTGCCGCTCGAAAAGTCATCGCCGCTGGTAGAGCGTGGGCACCGTCGTCTTTGGGAGCATGGCCGAATGATCGTGTCCCTGCTGTACAAGACGACCCGGAGGTTGCTGTCCGTTCCGGCGGTGCTGCTGCGCAGCCAAGCGGCGAAGGATGCCGAACTGCTCGTGCTGCGCCACGAGAACGCCGTACTCCGTCGGCAACTCGCGAGTCCAGTCCGCTACGAGCCCGCAGACTGGCTCTGGTTCGCCGCCCTATCCGGCTTGGTGGATCGTCGACGTTGGTCGGAGATCTTTCCAGTCACCCCGGGCACCCTGCTCGCCTGGCACCGCAGACTCGTGGCCCGCAGGTGGGACTACTCCGCTCGTCGACGCACCGGACGCCCACCAACCCGAGCGGCGGTAATGACGCTCGTGCTGCGGCTCGCCGGGGAGAACCCGCGGTGGCGTTATCGGCGGATCCAGAGTGAACTGGCCCGACTCGGCCACCGCGTCGCCTACTCGACGGTCTGGCGGATCCTGCACGACGCGGGCATCGACCCGGCACCACGCCGTTGCGGCCCAACCTGGCGACAGTTCCTCACCTCCCAGGCCCAGGGCATCATCGCGGCCGACCTCGGACATCGGACGGAGTCCCTGCGCTTCCCCTACGTGACCGCGACGGCAAGTACAGCCAGACGTTCGACACCGTCTTCCAGGCCGACGACCTGCACGTGATCAAGAGCGCACCCCAGGCGCCCCGAATGAACGCCCACCGCGAACGGGTCATCGGCACCATCCGACGCGAACTCCTCGACCACATCCTCATCACCGGCGAAGCCCACGCACGACGAGTCCTCAAGACCTACGAAGACCACTACGACCGACACCGACCCCACCAAGCCCGCGACCAATTACCACCCGAAGCCCAGCAGCACCTCACCGCAGTACACAACCTCGACACCCACAGACCGCTCCGCACCCGCATCCTCGGCGGCCTCATCAACGATTACAAAAATGCCGCCTGACCAGCAGCGATGACTTTTCGAGCGATACAGGGCCTCGGGGCGCGCCACTAGGAACACGGTGCGTTCGTGTCGGTACCACGGGGAAGCAGTGCAAGCTCTTCTTGGCGGAAATCGCGCGCGGCCACCCGGCACAGGTGGGAGAACCACACGGCATCGTCCAGGGCGACAGTGGTGACGCTCACCTCGTCGAAGACAATGAGCGAAGAGTCACCGGACAGGTAGACTTTCAGCCTAAATCCCTCGACCGTCAGATCTGCGATTTTGCGACCTTCAGGCTGGCGCCAGAAGTTGACGTGACCGGTCGACGACCCGTACTCGGTATCCACGCCCACCAGTAGTCCGTTAGCGGTGAAGCCCCGGATGTTGCTTACTTCGTTGGCCGGGATACTCTGGGTATGATGTCCGGTGTCGGCGTTCCATACGTCGATGCGACCAACTCTTGTCATCGCGGCTAGTTGGGTACCGTCCGGTGAGAACTCAGGCTGAAATGAAACTTCAAGTGTGTCGCCGTGGCGGAGGTTGGCGCTGATCTCGACGCGAGGCTTTCTTGTACGAAGGTCCCATAGTCGCAAGGTTCCGTCGCGGTGCGCGACCGCGATCTCGTCGGGATGCCCTGGGCGGACCCGAGTCACGTTGTAGCCTGCCAGCCATTCGCGATCCGCTTGGATTTCTGCGAGGTCCAGCGGTTCGCCGATCATCACTCCGCTTTCGATATCCCAGGTGGTGACCTTGCCCAGGTATGAGGTGAGCAGTCGGTTGCCTTCGACGGTGGCCGTGGAGGGCTTCGATGCGTATTGAGGGTTTGGGGTCGAACCGAGGTCGGCAGTGGGAAGATCGAATCGATGACGGAGTACCAGTTCGGGGTAGGAGAACAGCGACACGGTCCGTACATCACGTCGGAGGCTCGTCACCTCGAGCCAATCGCCGATGAATCCGACCGCATACAAGGTGTGCCCGTCGGGCAGAGCCGAGGCTTGCACACGGGATACTTCCTTGCCGGTCGTGTTGTCGATCACGGCGGCGTCGTTGCCGTCGATCCGTGCGATCAGCGTGTCATGGATCGCAGTGACGGTACTCCACGGTGCTGCGGGCGGCGGCAATGCGGACGGCGGATTGTTGTAGCGGACCAGAGATCGGCCGAAGGCGGCAATGACACCAAGCTTTCCTGATACGTCACTGAAGGTACCTATCAAGCGCATGCGCGTCGCCCGGTCCTCCCGGAGCACTGGCCGGGGAAGCGCAGGTGTGACGAATGTGTGCGACTTGCCGGTGGTGACGTCGGTAATCTTGAGTCTGGTGAAGTCCGGAGGTTCGGCGCTGAAGGGGCGCTCGACCACGAAACTTCTCCCCGCTTCGAGTCTGACTTGGTCGCAGCTCTGCATCCGGATCGTGCGCTGAAGCGCGTTGTTCATGGTGTCGAACACCGAAAGCTGGTAGACGTTCGGCGTGTCGGAGGCGTTGTTGCATGTATAGTAGTAGGCACCCAGGCGGGCGACAACACTTCCTGCGGGCAGGACAGCGCGTTCCGTACCGGTAGTCGGGTTGTGTACCGAGATCACCACGTCCGCATCATCGGTGATTGTTGAGTTCGCGTCACTCGGCGCGGACCTGCGCAACAGCACCTCGTCACCGTGCAGCCACGCGGCCGTCACGTTCGTCGGATCAAGGCGGTGCGGTATCTGTTGGCGTGTTCCCAGATCCCAGAGCTCGATTCGTCCCGTACCGACCCAGACAAGTCGGCTGCTTTCGGCGTCGAACGACAGCGACTGTCCGTTGCTGGCTGGCCCGGTGCGCAGCACGGCTGGCGTTGCCCGCTGCCGCAGATCCCACAGCAACAAGCGGGTTCCGTCGTCGGCGACCAGCCAGCGGCCGTCCGGGCTCAGTGAGAAGGTGGCGTCCGCCGGGGCGTCGGTTGGGGCCCAGAGTCGAGGTTCGTCGTGGGCCAGGCCGGTTACGACCGTCATGTCGTTCCCGTCGGATATCAGCACGGTGTCGCCGTCGGCGCTCAGATCCAAACCCTGCAGGTTCTCGTCGGCCAGGTCGGCGAACACCCGGTCTGCCTGTGCCAGCCCGGGATACTGCTTCAGCAGGGCCGCTCGGGCCTCTTCGCCCTCGGGATCCGCACGGTAGGCGGCCAGCGCGAGCTGCAGCGCGTCGGTAGGCGCGTTGTGCTGCCTGCTGATCGACTCGGCCGCGAGCACCCGTGCGATGGCCTGCGCGGCCTGCCTGGCCAACTCGTCGCCGCGACGTTGGGCCAGTCCCGTCAGCACCGCCACGACCAGTAGCAGCACGGTGAGCACGGCGACCGTGGTCTGCAACCGCCGCACCGAGCGTCGGCGGTGGGTTCGACTCGCGGCCAGGTACTCGCGCTGCTCCGCAGTCAGTTCGGCGGTGTCCCACTTGTCGGCCTGAGCCAGTTCGGCGCCGCCGAGCAGGGATCCGCGGTCGCGTTCCGTCGCCCGCCATCGCGCGATCCTGGTGTCCAGGTGTTCTTGCCATGTTCGCAGGTCTCGCGCGTCGGCCAGCCACTCCCGCAGCCGGTCCCAGTGATCGATCAGCGCCTGGTGAGCGAGGTCGACGACAGGTTCGCCGCCGAGCGTGTGGCCGGTCACGACCAGGCGTGTCCGGGCCAGACGGCCGGCGACCCCGGCCAACGCGGGATCGAGGTCGCGGACGCGCACCGACCGGCGGACGAACCTGCCGTCTACGTCGGGTCTGGCCAGTTGGACCAGCAACCGTCGCACCGCATCGTCATCGGCGAACTCGTCGGACCACACTCCGTCGGCGTAGCGGGACAGCGCGCCGGCGATGCCGCCGATCTCCCGGTACCCGTCGACGGTCAACACGCCATGGTGACGCGCCCACATCAGGTCGAGGGTGAACTGCGCCAGCGGCAGCGCGCCGGGCTCACCGCCCGCGTCCCGCAGCACGAGGTCGACCAAGCCCGGCTCATGCCAGGCGCCCGGCGCGGCGGTGATGGCCTCACGCAGCTGTTCGGAGGTCATCGGCGCCAGCACGAACAGACCGTCGGCCAGCGCACGACCGGCCTCCGAGGCGAGCAGCCGGTCCAGCGACGCGGGCCGCAGCGTCACCACCGTGCGCGCATCCCGGACCCACCGCAGCAGCTCGACCGCCCGGTCCGGATCAAGTTCGGCCAACTCCTCGAACTGGTCCACGAACAGCAGCACGTCATCGGCCACTGCGCGTATCCGTCCGGGCTCCAGCAGCGCCGCGAGCCGACGTTCACGGGCCAGCCGCTCGGCGCGGTCGAGACCCGGCGCGAGCATCGGCAGGAGCGCGGCGGCGAGCAGGTCCGCCACACCTACGTCCTCCTCGGGCCGCAGGATCGCGACCGGGCCGGTCATCCGCGGCAACAGGCCGGCGCGCACCAGCGACGACTTACCGACCCCTGACGGACCGGTCACCGCCACCAGGGATCTGCGCGCCACCGCCTCGACCAGCCGTTCCGTCTCCTCCTTCCGCCCGTGGAACACAGCCGCGTCGCCCACGTCGAAAGGACGCAGCCCTCGGTACGGCGACGGCACCAGGGCGGACACGCCGTCCAAGAACGTCGACGGCGGCAGGCAATAGGCGGTGGTGGCGCGAGGCTGAGCCGCAACCGCCATGCCTACGATCCCGCCGGCATCGTCGTCCCACACCGGCGCACCGCTGAAGCCCTGCCGCACCCGTTGACCGCCGGCGTCCACCTCCACCTGCACCCAGCCGGCGCCCGTCGGCCCGAGCAACCGCGCGGTCAGCCACACTCCGTCGTCGTTGTCCCTGGGGAAGCCGAACACCCGGACCGGCCGATGCCAGCCGTCCCCCAGATTGATGACAGGAGCCGGCGCGGTTCCCGGGACAGGCGCAGGCAATCGCACCAGCGCGACGTCGAGTTCCGGCCGCCACTCGACCACCCGCGCTAACCCACCCGGAATACCGGGTACCAGCGGGAACTCCAACCGCACTGCGGTTTGAGCGGAGCCCACAACGTGCGCACAAGTGACCACGAGGTCCGACGCCACCAGGAACCCGGCACCAACCACGCCGCCGTCCGCGCTCCGAACCCGGACCACGGCCTGATTGAGCAGCACCGACATGACCGCAACGTACCCAATCGATCACTCATCGTGCATCGAATCGGTCGATGCGTACCCGACCGCTGCAGCCGGGACGATGGTCGGAATGAAACCCTGTGGGGTGTCAGAACTCTGCACTGGAATGCTGAGCTGCGACGATCGTGCACGCCGGCCCCCAGAGCATGATCGTGAAATATGGCATCACGACTGCCGTACCTGATCTTCACCCGCCTCGGCAACTGGCTAGTAGGACTTCGTTAGGTCGGGTGTGGGGTGTGTCGGTGGTGTGATCTTCTATGGCGGTGAGGCCGGAGGAGATGGCGCTGGTTCGCCCGGTGATCGAGGACTTCGCCGCAGGCATGTTCGGCGGCTTCGCCCGGCGTGACCAGCGAGCCAAGGGCGAGTTGTACCTGCGTGGCCTGTTGTTGGACGGCAAGCGCAAGTCCATGCAGCCGATGGGTGAGCGTCTCGGGGTGGATCACCAGCAGTTGCAGCAGTTCGTCACGACCTCGACGTGGGATCACGTCGAGGTGCGTCGGCGGTTGGCTGTGTGGGCGCGGGACTTCGTCGATCCGGACGCGTTCGCGGTCGACGACACCGCGTTTCCCAAGGACGGGAACTCCTCGCCCGGGGTGGCGCGGATGTACTGCGGGGCGTTGGGCAAGACCGCGAACTGCCAGGTCGGGGTCAGCGTGCACGCGGTGACGGACTGGGCGTCGGCGGCGCTGGACTGGCGGCTGTTCCTGCCCGAGTCCTGGGACGACCGCAAGCACACCGACCCGGACCAGGCCGCCGAAACCCGGCGCAGGCGGCAACGGTGCGCGATCCCGGACGACCAACGGCACCGGGAGAAGTGGCGCCTGGCGCTGGACATGATCGACGAACTCATCGAGTGGGGCCTGCCCGCGCGACCCGTGGTCGCCGACGCCGGCTACGGCGACGCCTCCGGCTTCCGCCAAGGACTCACCGACCGCGGCCTGACCTACGTCGTGGCGGTCAACCCGATCGCCACCGCCCACCCCGCCACGGCGGTGCCGGTCACAGCCGCCTACGGCGGGACCGGCCGCCGACCCGAACCCCGCTACCCCGACCCGCCCGTCGACCTGAAGACCCTGTCCATGACCGCGGGCCGGTCGGCGGGGAAATTCGTCGTCTGGCGCCACGGCTCCCACAAGAGCCCGACCAATCCCACCGGACGGATGCGGTCACGGTTCCTCGCACTGCGGGTCCGCCCGGCCAACCGCCACATCCCGCGCAACCCCGACGGCAGTCTCCCGGAGTGCTGGCTGCTCGCGGAATGGCCCACCGGCGCCGCCGAGCCCACCGACTACTGGCTGTCCACCCTCCCGCCCGACATCCGCCTGCGCGACCTGGTCAAGATCGCCAAGATCCGCTGGCGCATCGAACACGACTACCGCGAACTCAAAGACGCCCTCGGCCTGGACCACTTCGAAGGCCGCTCCTGGCTCGGCTGGCACCGCCACGTCACCCTCGCCTCCGTCGCCCAGGCCGTCTGCACGCAGCTGCGCCGCACCCCAAAAGCCCCTGCGCAGGGCTGACGCTCTACGCCGTCCTGCGCCACCTCCAACACTTACTCGCGGTCTGGACCGGCCACTGTCACACCTGCCGACAACCCGTCCAGACCACAAGCAGCCCGACAAAACCCCAGCTCAACAGCACCTAACGAAGTCCTACTAGTCCCGCTCAGCGGGCCGTCCGCGGCCAAGGACGCCGAACTGCTCGTACTGCGGCACGAAGTCGCCCTGCTACGCCGGACCAACCCCCGCCCGCAGTTGGAATGGCCGATCGAGCTGTGCTCGCCGCGCTGGTTCGCCGACTCCCCCATTGGCCGCGCGAGCACCGGTTGGTGACACCGGGAACCATCCTGCGATGGCACCGGCGCCTGGTCGCGAGGAAGTGGACCTATCTCAATCGCGGCCGACCTCGGATCGACGACACCGTCGTGGCGTTGATCAAGCGCATGGCACGGGGGGCACCAAATCACGATCCTGGAACGCCAACTGGGCAGGGCCCGTCCGCGGTTCTCCCCCGGCGACCGGGTGTTCCTCGCGGCACTGCTGCACCGACTCCCGGCCGCCACGCTTCACCGACTCCGGCTACTGGTCCGTCCGGAGACGGTGCTGCGGTGGCACCGGGACCTCATCGCACGCCGCCACGCAGCCAGATCCCGCCCCAAGCGGCCCCGCAGACCACGAACCGTCCGCTCCATCCGCCTCCTGGTGCTGCGTCTGGCGCACGAGAACCCTGCCTGGGGCTACCGCCGCATCCACGGTGAACTCCTCGTTCTCGGCATCAGAATCGCCGCGTCCACCATCTGGCGGATCCTCCAGGACGCCGCATCGACCCTGTGCCGCTCGAAAAGTCATCGTCGCTGGTAGAGCGAGGCTGTCACGGTGTTGGAGCATGTCTGGGTGATCCTGTTTTTGCTGTACGAGGTCGCCCGGAAGCTGTTGTCGGTCCCGTCGGTGCTGCTACGCGGCGAGGCGGCGAAGGGCGCCGAGCTGCTCGTGCTGCGGCACGAGAACGCGGTCCTCCGTCGGCAACTGGCGGGTCCGGTCCGCTACGAACCCGCGGACCGGTTCTGGTTCGCCGCACTGGCCGGGCTGGTAGATCGACGCTCCTGGACCACATCCTGATCACCGGCGAAGCCCACGCACGACACGTCCTCAAGACCTACGAAGACCACTACAACCGGCACCGACCCCACCAAGCCCGCGACCAACTACCACCCGAAGCCCTACAGCACCCTGCCGCGGTACACGACCTCGACACCCACAGACCGCTCCGCACCCGCATCCTCGGCGGCCTCATCAACGATTACAAGAATGCCGCCTGACCGGCAGCGATGACTTTTCGAGCGGCACAACATCCAGCGCTGTACCGGCACCAACGGCACCTGCCACTGGTCGAAGATGATCTACTCGCCCCTCGCTCGGCGGGTCCGCCCAGCGGATCAGCCCGCCGGGCAGCGTCGGCACGTCCTGCTCGTGATCGAGCGCGGGAGGCGCTGCGGGGGCCGCCTCACGCGGCCACGACCACTCAGGGACCGGTTGCCCGGTATCCGGCTCACAGCTTCACGGCGATGACGTTCATCGCGCTCGTCACGAGCCGGTCGGTTTCGTCGAGGACCGCTTGCGGTGGGGCTGCGGCGAGGTAGAACCAATCGACGGCGACGTCGACGCGGGTGGAGCCGAAGATCGCCGCGTAGTGGTGGATGGTGACGACGAGGGCTGTTCCCTTCACCTGTCCCAGTGCGGTGAGGGTCCGCTTTCGTGCCAGGGGGAAGTCGGACGCGGGTCGTGGGGTGATGTAGCAGTCCAGGTAGCCGTTGCCCTCCGTGCTGGGTTGTCGGAAGTTGGCGCATGCCTGGTTCTCGGCGTCGAGGTCGGCGAAGCCGGGGTACGCAGCCGAGTACGAGGTGACGGCCACCCTGATCCCAGCGCCGTTCGGGATGTCACCCATCGGGAAGGTGAACCGCTGCTCGACCTCCGCTGTCCGAGGCAGGGCCTTCTCGTTCACCGTCGCCCGTTTGACGGCTTCATCGCAGGTGGCGGGAGTGCGGGTCGACGAGCTGTCCGGGAGGGTGGGCACGTTCTGCGCGCCGGGCGGCAGCACGGCGGGCACGTCGGCCAGGGCTGCGGTGGCGGCGTCCTGGTCCAGGGGGCGCGGGGTGTCCGCGGGGGCGACCGGAGGGGTCTTCGCAGCCGCGGACGGGGTGGCGAGGTCTGAGAGGTCGCGCTCGGCCACCGTGACGCTCGTCAGGCCGCCCGCCACGAGCAGCAGGGCCAGCAGCGCGGTGAGACCTGCCGTGCCCGTGGCCCAGCGGACCGCCCCACGTCGTGGTTGCGGGCGTCGCACCGCGGCCGCGAGCAGCGCGGTCAGCGGTGTGGTGCCGATCAGTGCCAGCAACAGCAGCCAGCCCGGTTGTTGCAGTGTGCCCCGGAAGAGGTCCGAGCGGACGCCGTAGCCGAACCGCAGCACCGCGTACTGGACGGCACCGGCCGACGCCGCCGCGAGTAGTCCACACAGGACTGATGTGGGCGCGGCGGACAGCGCGCCGCCGTTGACCACGGCCACGACCACGGCGGTGACCAACCCGGCGAGTGCGCAGACCCACCAGGCCTGGTAGGTCAGGAAGCCGTGCCGGGGATCGGAAAGATCACCGCCCGAGCGGAAGTACCACGACAACGCCGAGGCCGTGCCACCGGTCACGGCGGCCATCCCGATCACCGCCGGGACGGGGCCTCGCAGGTGGGAGCGCGGGACGACGAGCGCCAGCCCGACGAGCGCCAAGGCCGCCGCGTAGCGCCAGATCCCGTGGTGGCCGTTGACGACAAGCAACCACCGGATCGACTCGACACCCCCGATCGCGACGTGGATCACCGCGGCCGAGGTGATCGTGCCCCAGGCCGCCGCGAGGGCGGCCGTCACGGCGAGCACCGCGCCGAACCCGCCCAGGCGCGGGCGGTTGTGCCTGGCAAGACGGGTGGCCATCCCCGAGGTCAGCAGGGCGACCGCGAACGCGATGACCACCAGGCCGGGCACCGACAGCAGCAGGCCACGTCCGGAGAGGGCGACGATGGTGGTGATCACGCCGGGTGGTTGGAGAAAGTAACCGACGACCAGCCCCACCACGGCGCCGGCCAGCGGACCGGTCCACCCGGACGGCCCGGACATCGCCCGTCCGGTCCACGCCGGCACCACCACCGACGCCCACAGCAGGGCCGCCACGACCGGGGCCCAGGTGGTCGTATCGGTGTCGATGGTCCACTGCAGGCTGGTCGAGGCGGTGAAAACGACATGGTAGGCCGCCATGGCCACGACGCCGACCGCGGCGGTGAAGACGAATCCACCTTCCCGCTCGCGCGCGTCCGGGTCGAGGGCGAGCCGGTCGGCGGCTGTGGGATGGGTGGCGAACACGCCCGCCCTGCGTTTCCCCGAAGGCCGGATCAGGGCGGTCAACGCGGTCGGGTCGGCCGTCACCTCCAGCACGTGGCGGTCCGCGGCCAGTTCGCGACGGCGCAGCAGCCCTGCACGCAGCACGAACATCACCAGCGCCACGACCACCGCTGCGACCAGCGCCCCTCCATAGAGCTCCCACACCACCGCGGGTATGCCGGCCAACGGGAGCAGGGCCAGCAGCAGGGCGGGTACCGCCAGCCACCCCGCCCACCACACGGCCGAAGCCCACAGCACGTCGCGCGACCGGACGTGGCCCAGCTCGTGGACCGCCACCGCGTCGAACGCGGCCGGGTCGGTGTAGGCGTAGGCCAGCGGGACCACCACCCACGGGCGCGTTCCGGGCAGGCCCGTGGTGAACGCCTGCGTCACACCGGTCCCCGGTGGCGCGGGCACGAGGCGTGGTCGGTTCCGCCCGGTCAGCCCTTGGCTGTCGCACAGCACGGCGAACCGATCGGCCAGCCGCTGCGAGGCCGCAGGCGCCCCGGCGATCCGGCCCGGTCGCAACCGCCACCGCGTGCCGATGCCGCCCACCAGCATGAGCAGCCACGCGGTCACCGGCAGTGCGACCGCACCCGCGAGGGCGGCGAGGGCTTGCACACGCGAGTAGTCCCCCATGCACGACCCGTACGCGGCCTGGTCGAGCGTCACCGGGTCGCCGCCGTACACCGAGATCCCGTTGCGCACCAGGCAAGCGTGCGAGGGTGCGACGTCACCGAGGTCGAGGGTGATGGACAGGACCTGGCCGGCACCCGCCCCGATAACGGCCAACGCGGTACCCACCAGGACGTAGACCCACCACAAGCGGGGCGGTGCGGCAGCCCGTGCCGGCACACCCGCGGCGGGGGTGTTCACTCGTCGCCGGTCCTCTGTAATGCGCCGTGCACGGCGTCGGCCAGCATGGTCGCCTCCGCCTCCGACAGACCCAGCGTCATGCCGTGCTCGACGCAGGCGGTCCGTGCCCGTTCGACCTGCTCGGGGGTCAGGAAGATCCGCGCCGACGGCGGGACCTCACGCTTGCGCCGCCACCACCGCCTGCGCTGGAGACGGGCGAACGCGGTCGCGCCGAGCACCTGCGCGAACGTCCCGGCCAGCAACGGGTACACGAGGTCGGCCAGCACCCATGGCTGCACCCCGGAGCCGACGGTGCCCCCGGTCCAGTTCCGGGAACCCGGTGCCGTGCCACGACCTTCCCGGTCCGCGGTCACGAGATCCAGGTAGTCGAGCTGCGCCGGTTCGATCTTCCCCACGACGTGCCGGGCGAGGGCGGCGATGGTCATCGGTCTCGCTGACGAGCCGACGTTGTCAGGAGGAGCCATCTCCGTCATCCGACCATCCGATCAGTTCGCGCGACAGCGGCCTGGGTGATCCGGACTCCCCATCGTAGTCGAAGTCAGGTTCGGCACGGGGGAGTTCAGCACGGTCCGGACCACCGCGGCCGTCCGCCCGCACGAGGCGGAACGGACCCCGCGGGATGGTCGCGACATTCCAGTCCGGCACGCATGGCGCTCGGCGCCGAGACCATGCCCGATTCTCCTCGAGCCCGTGCTCGATCAGCCGTTGCCGGAACCCGGTCAGCACTGTGTGGTCGAACCCCGGATCGCTCAACTCCAGCCCGAGCGCGTACTTCCAGTCGATCCGGGCCCGCACCGCGTCCGCCGCCTGCCGATCGGTCAGCCCTTCAGCGACCTGCAACACCGTGACCAGAGCCAACTACCCCGGCGAGATCCCCGGCCGGCCCCTCACCCCGAACGCCGACACGAACTCCTCGTCGGCGAACAGCTCCGGTAATTCGTCCCGGACCCGCATCGGCAACGTCCCCTTCGGGAACGCCGCTGCGACCACCACCGCGGTCTGCTCGGGCACCTCTGACCACGCACGCGGCTGGACCGACATCACCTGCCCCTTCCACGAACAGGACGGACGCCTGCCGCAGTGGATCATCATCCATCGCGCCGATCACGATGCGAAACCATCGATGACCAGCGCATATCCAATTGAGCAACAGAGTCCCACACGTTCTTCACCGTGTACGTGCCCGCGCCGACCGCCGCCGAAGCGGTCGTGATCGGCCAGGCGACCAGCGTGGCGGCCAACGCCGTGACGCCCGCTGCTGCTGCCAGGCCCGCGCGCCATCGCGCGCGGCGCGGCCGTGCGTCGCGCGTGGTATAAAGTTGAACATTCATCGACTACTCCGCTTCTGACTTACCCGGACGCGGGAACTGGCAGGGGTGACTATTCAACCCGCTGGCGCAAAATCCACCGGCACGCGACAGTCAATACCACGTATGCGAGGCGCTTCCTCACACCGTTGCGGGAAATCGCTTCCGCCGAATTTTAGATGCCCTGGAAGTGGCCGGTCAATAACGGCTTCGACGGCCGGTTTCGGGTAAGTGTCGAATACGATCGAACGCGCAGGTAGAGGGTCGTGAAGTCGGTCATCGACCAGCTGTGGGGTAGATGCGGGCAGTCATACTTGTGAACAGAATCGACGGCTGCCGATCACACATGTGAACAATTGAGGTGCCGGTGGTCGCATTCAACCCGGCAGTGGCCGCCGAGACCCGGCCCGGACTATGGGGTGTGATCAGGTGGCGCTGAGGTCGCGCGGCTGGAACGCCGGGTTGCGGCCGAGCGCCAGTGGGGGCGTTTCGTAATCCACCAACTGTGGCGCGGACGCCCGCTCCGGGGTTCGGCGGCGGATACCCCGGTAGATCCAGTCCATGGTCAGGTACTCGCTGTCGCCCGGCTCGCCGTTGGCCAGGACGTCCGCCAGCGCGCCGGTGAACACCGGGTACCGGCGGTGCTCCGGGGCGAATGCCGCGGTGCTGTCGCTGGTCGAGGCCAGGACGAGAGTGCCAGGCGTGCCAGCGAGGTCGCCGGCGTGCTCCGTGCTCTTCATCGTGCGGCCCACGAAGCAGGAGTCCAGGATGATCACCGACCGCCTCGCCGGGCTGCGTGCGAGCAGTCGGCGGATCGAGTCGTATGACACCGCCGTGTGCTGCGCGTTCGGCCGCGTGTCCGAAGTGGCCAGCAGCAGGTCGCCGCGAGGAGACGACACCAGGCCGTGACCCGCGAAGTACAGCAGCAACGTGTCCTCCGCCGCAGCCGCGACCTCGGCGACCTCGGCGAGGAAGGCGTCGCCGGTGGGGTTGATCAGGACCGGTGTGCGGTCCACCTGGAACGTCGGTTCGGGATGACCGGTCAACCGCTGATGCAGCTTGTGGAGACCGTTTTCCACCTGCGGCAGGTCCGGCAACGCCTGGTATCGGGCCACGCCGACCAGCAGCGCGTTCGACGTGTCCAGGGCCGGGAGCAGCGGCGACCGCGCCTCGGTCGACGGGGGTTGGCCGATCAACGCTCTGACAAGGTCTTCTACTGCTTCGGGGGTGAACTCGGTGAGGCGGTAGTGGGTGCTCGTGTGTGGTCGGAGGAACGCCGGTATGTCATCGACAGACCCTCCGGGCAGCACCACCGGCAGGATGCGTCGTGAATGAAGAGCTTGATAGGAGGAGAGGTCCTCGCGGCGGAGGAGGATCTGTTCGATCAAACCGTTCTCGCGTGTCGTGCGGAGGGCGGGCGAGGCGACGACTACGACGAAGTCGGCAGCCGTTATCTGCTCGACCGCCCACGCTGCCCAGTCCCGCCTGCGGTCCGATGCCCATAGGTCCAGGCGTGCGTCAACCCCCTGTTGGCGCAGCAGTGTCGCGAACCGCAAGACCGATTCCACGTGCTCGGGGGTGTCGTAGGCGTAGGAGATGTAGACCCGAGGTATGAGGTGCTGGGCCTGCTCATCCCTGTGTAGTGGCGGTCGCCGCGCACTAGGGTCGTCGAAAGTGCGGATCCGCACTTCTGTGGTGAATTTTTCGGTGTGGACCTCGACGTTCTGGTACCCGGTGAGGTCGACGTCCACCGCGTGCAAGAATTCTGTTGATACCGCTACGGTCAAGGTTGTGGTGGTTGAAATGGTCGCCCTCGTCCGAAGTGCGCTCAGTACGCGGGACGCGTCCAGTCGGGCGAGTGCAACATTTTCGGTGCTGACGTGTACGGTGCTCAGCAATGCGTGCAAACCCGACGTAAAATTGTGTCGGCGCAGGGAGTTCTGTAGTTCCCCCGGGAGTGAATCGCTCAGTGTCGGCCCATCGACATCGTCGGGCAGGATGATCATCAATCCACTGGCCGAAATTTCGATTATCACCTCCGTCCAATCGACACCGATGCTGCTGAGCGCCTCCTGGGCGATGGCGAGTATGCTATCGGGACGATCTTGCTCGGCGTCGAGGAAGACGAAGAACCTTTCCGGCGACGGCTCGCCCTCCGGGGCATGGCCGAGTGCTTCCAGGAGTTCCAGGTGCAGGTTCCGCCATCGCCCTAGGTCGGCGACTCGGAAGGCGTCCGCGTGCTTCGCGCCGAGCGCCGAGCATGCTGTCACGACATTTTTGACCAGTGTCCACGGAGGGGCGGTGCGCAGGCCGCCGGAGAACAGTCGTCTTATCCTCAGGCGTGAATAATGGGAAACTTTCGCGATGTCACTCAATGATGGGTACCCGACCACAGCGCGGAGTCGGCGCAGTTCTTGGGAGAACTGGGCCAGTGCTCTGGCGTGTTTGTCTTCCAGGTAGGCTCGGTAGGCGTTGTCGTCCAGCAGGTCCGTGAAGAACCCGGGTCGTTCCGCCTCGAACTCCAGGATCCACCCTTCCGGCTCACCTGTCGGGATGAACTCCTGCTGTTGCGCCGCGTGGTTGACCGAGTGCATCCGTCCGCCGACCGGCAGGTTGACGTGCCGGATGCCGAAGAGCGTGTGCAGATAGCAGATGTCCTCGCCCGGAGCGAACGCGGACGACCCCTCATACATCGATAGAGCGCCGAACGCGGGCGTGCCGGCGCTGGTGATCCCGACCCGGAAGGTCCGTGCGCCGACCGGGCGGATCCACAGGTCGTCAATCGTGTACCGGGTCTCGACCGCAACGGCCGTCTCCCCATGACCCGAAGACACCGCGCCGCGAACCGTCGTCAACCGACCGGCCAGGGCGCGGTAACGCCCACCCAACCGAGCGAGGACGTCAGCGGCGATGTGGGCCATCGGCGCCCCGCCGTCAGCCCGCACGGCAGGCAGTTCAACCCCCTCCGGGTCGACCAGCATGGCCGCGAAGTCGAACGGCTGGCCGAGCCGCTCGGAGATGAACTCGCTGGTCTCCCTCAGCACGGTCAGCGCGTCGTCGCGCAGCAGGTACCCGTTGAGCTCCGCCCGCACCTCCGGCAGGAAGTCGTACTCGACCGCCTCGGGGTCGGATCCCCGTCCGCGCTGCTGCAATAGCCCACCCAGGAACACCTCGGCCAGGTGCGCGATGGTGGAGTCGGGCAGCATCACGCGCTGCACCAAGCGCATGACGGGCAGGGTCAGCCACGCCGCCGACAAGTACGTCGCCAACCGGAACGCCTCGGGCGACGCCGCCGACCGGAACCGGCGCACGAGCCCCTTGGCGTCGAGCCGGCCTCCCTCGACGCCTTGCCCGGCCCTCGGATCGGCCAGCAGGGCGACCCGTTGAGGAGTCGCGGACCCCGTCGCCAGTCGCGCCCAGAGGCCCAGCCACCGGGGAGACAGCTCGAACACCGGAACCGGAACGCCACCCGCGGGCTCAGCCCGCCACTCGGCGTTGGGCGCGGCCGGCCGGGGCACCACGACCCGCCCCGCCCCGGCGTGCAACCCGGTGCCCGACCACATGCGCTGCGGCAGGACCGTCACCACTCCGGTGGGCGCCACCCCAGCCCAGCCGCGCAGCAAGGCAATCGCCCGCCCGTCGTGCCAGGCGGCACCGACACCGTCCGTCACGACCACGACGACCTGCCGCACGGAATCGAGGTCGTGCAGCGGATCCACCACCGGCCCGTCCGCCACGCTGTTAAACGCCCGCACCCGGATCCGCCGGAACGCCCCGAGCCAAGCGCACAGGTCGTGCAGCTCCGCCACCGTCCGCCGCCAGACGACCATGGACGGCGCCGTATCGACCACGATGGTCAGGCTCAGCCAACGCTCCGACGCCGGCCGCAGCACCGGGGCCCACAACCCCTCCTCGGCGACCCGGGCGGCCGTGGCCTCCTCGTCCACCTCGAACGACCGACGGCTCGGCACCCGCCGACCGAATGGCCGCAGCGCCCGAGCCAGCTCCAACTGCCCGGGTAGCGCGAGCACCGCCGGGCTGCGCACCGCCACGCCGCGCAGGCCGCTGTCCGTGCCGGCACCGGTCGCGTACATCTCGCCGTACGCCTCCGTCGTCGTGCCGCCGGACACAACGACGTTCTCGGGCACCGCCTCGGCCGGAGGCAGCGGCGCATCCTCCGGCACGTCCGACAACACCGGCTCATCAACCGGCGCGGTCGGCCGTGAAGGCGTGGCGATGTGCTGCGAGAGCCACAGGGCGTCGCGCAGCTCGTAGAGCGTCGGGTCCAGACCGGCCGCGGCGAGCCTGGCCGACAGGTCCTCGATCACCCGGTGCCGCTCAGCGGTTTCAGCAGGGCCTGGACGACGTCGTCCATCGAGTCGACGTCACCGCCGGACATCGCGATGTACACCGCGTTGAGCAGCTGGTCGGTGGTGAGCTCGACCTGGTCGCGACGGGCGAGGAAGTCCTCGATGTGCCGGCGGGCCACGGCGGTGGCCTCGGGGCCGAGGTGCGCTGCGATGATGGCGTCGATCTGGTCGGGCTCCGGCGGTTCCAGGTCGAGGCGCAGGCAGCGCCGCAGGAACGCGGTGGGGAAATCGCGCTCACCGTTGCTGGTGAGCACCACGAACGGGAACGCGCGGCACCTCACGCGGCCGCGCCGGACCTCCACGGGGTCGCCGCCGTCGGCGGTGCGCACCGGGACGTGCTCGTCCTCCTCGGACAGCCGGGCCAGCTCGTCGATCTCGAACTCGCCCTCCTCGAAGACGTTGAGCAGGTCGTTGGGCAGGTCGACGTCGCTCTTGTCGATCTCGTCGACCAGCAGCACGCGGGGGCGCCCGAACGGCAGCAGCGCGGTACCCAGCGGTCCCAGGCGCAGGTGCTTGCCGATGTCCCGGTCGCCGGTGGCGCTCTGGTTGCGGGCGTTGCGCAGGTTCTCGTCGCGGAGCCTGCCGATCGGGTCGTACCGGTACAGGCCGTCCTTCAGGGTGGTGCGGCTGGTGATCGGCCACCGCAGCACGGGGCCGAGCCCGAGCTCCTCGGCGACGAGGTAGGCCAGGGTCGACTTGCCGGTGCCGGGCCGCCCGGTGACCAGCAGCGGGCGGCGCAGGAACAGGGCCGCGTTGACCATCTGCACCTCCCGCTCGGAGGGCTTGCGGCGGTGTTCGGCCCGGCCCAGGCGGCGGGCCGCCGTGGGGTCGCCCGCGCCGCCGGGCACGGACAGCACCGGTGCGCCGTCGAACCTGCGCCAGTTGGGCGGCTCGGGCAGTTGGTCGACGCCGTCGTGGGGCTCGGCGACACCCCGGTAGATCGGCCAGGCGGTCACGGCGCGACTCCTTCGAGGACTGCGGGGACGCGCCAGTCCGGACGATCTGGCACGCGGGTCGGGTCGTCCCAGAGCAGGACGAGGTCGCGCCCCGGGTGGTCCGGGCGGGCGGTGCGGCGCGAGCTGTCGCGCTGTCCGTGGACGACGTCGGGCAGTTCCACCAGTGGCTGTCCACGCAGCACCTGGTGGAGCACGTCGCGGCCGGTCGGGCGCCCGGCGCGGTGCCACAGGGCGATGGGCAGCCCGGCGTCGAACAGGCGGTGGAGCACGTCCTTGCGGCCCGCGTCGCGGCAGGCGTAGGCCAGCGCCGCGCACACCCGGCCGTGCAGGACCGTCGGGTCGAGCGGCGGGTCGCCGGGTTCGTGCTCGATCCAGTGGATCGCGTGCTCGTCGTAGGCGTGGAAGTCCGCCACCTTCGCCCACGCGACGGCGTGCGCGGTGCGCCAGGCCGGGTTGTCGGAGCGCTCCAGCGGGCGCACCACCACGGGGCACGCGGCGCCGAGCGGTACCTCCTGCCGGGCCAGCCGGACCGGCAGCTCGTCAACTGTCTCGTCGACCATGTCGGTGGGGACCATGAACTCCACGACCGGCGGGGCAGCCTTGTCCGCCGGGTCGAAGTCGGCCAGCAGGTCACCGAGCGCGTCCGCGACCTGCCCGAGCCGCCACGGTCCCGGCGAGACGGCCACCTGCCTGCCGTCGTCGCCGAGGTACCGCCACACGGTGGTCCGGTAGCCGGGGTCGATCAGGTCCGGTTCGAGCCGCACCAGCAGGAAGGTCCGGTGCAGTTGCGCGTCGAGGTCGCGCAGCAGGTCGACGTCGACGTAGGGCGGCCCGACCCGCTCTATCCACTCCCAGAGCCGGTCGCGCGTCACGTCGTCGTCTGTCGCGGCGGCGAAGCGGACCAGGAACTCGAACAGCGGCAGGGGGTTGACCGGCTTGCGCAACGCGTCCACGACCGACCGCACGTCGTCGGGGTTGTCCGGCGGGGACAGCTCCACCGAGCGCGTCGCCTCGCGGAACGGCCCGCGCAGGTCGGCCGGCGCGCCCACGCGCAGGATCCGGCGCAGCTCGGTGTACTCGGCGGGGGTGAGCAGGGCCAGGCCGAGGGCGCCCGCGCCGGCGCTGGGGGAGCGGGGCTCGGTGGTGAACACCAGGTAGTCCTCGTCGCTGCCTCCGCGGAACCAGATGTGGCTGGGCACCTGGCGGGTGCGGCGCTCGGCGCGCAGGGTTTCGAAGGTGGTGCCGACATCGCGCCGCACGTCGGTGAAGTCCGGTGGCCACTGCTCGTCCGGGACCTGGCCGAGGCTCTCCAGGACGGCGTTGGAGAACAGGCCGGTCTGCAGGGCGTCGTCGTTCTTGGCGCGCTCGCCGTCGCTCGCGGCGAACAGGGACAGCTGGTCCACCGCGGGCAGGGTGTCGTTGGGCTGGAAGCTCTCGTCGGGCAGGCCGGTCCGCCAGCCCGTCTCCCGGGCGGAGGTGAGGCAGGAGTCGATGATGATCCTCTGGTGCGGGTGGCCGCGGTAGGGGGCGCTCCGCAGGAGCGCCAGCAGGCGGGTGACGTTGAGGTTGCGCCGGTCGTGCGCCCGGGAGTCGTTGTAGATCAACCGGCGCTCGTTGCGCTCGTCGATCACGCCGTGCCCGCCCCAGTGGACCAGCAGCAGGTCGCTGTGCTCCTCGGGCAACCGGGTGATCAGGCGTTCGCGCACGGTCTCGGCCCGCGCGTCCACCACGTCGACACCACCGGCGCGGTGCTCCTCGACCAGGTGCCGGTTCTGCTCCAGCGGCGCGGTGAGCAGCGTGATGTTCGACGGCGGCACGCCGCGCGAGAGCAACCACGCGGTGAAGCGGCACGCGTCCGGCACCGGGCCGTCGAGCCGCCAGCGCCCACCGGCGGCATACTCCTCGATGCCGACGACGATCGCAATGGTGCGCTCCGGTGACGCGGTCACGCCAGCTCCCGGTCGAGCAGCCCGTAGAACCGCTTGTTCCGCTTGGCGAAGTACGCGCTGTGCGACCGCGGGAACGGCGCCCGGTTGTCCACCGCGAAATCGCGCACCCGGTCCGGGAACACCCCCGAGCCGACGTAGGCCAGCAGGTCGCGCCGGTCGTAGATGTTGACCCAGTCGGCGGGGACGCTGTCCGGGAGCAGCGCGCCGTGCGCCAGCGCCGGCAGGGCGTTCAGCTCGTACAGCAGCGGGGCCTGGGACCCGACGGTGATCAGCTGGGCGACGTTGGGCAGCTCGCGCTCGATCATCAGCTCCAGCGCGGCGATGCCGCCGAGGCTGTGGGCCAGCACCACCACGGGCGTGTCGATCCCGGCGATCCGGTCGGCGATGAACCCCCGCAACCCGGCACCCCTGGTGAGGTAGAGCAGCACGTCACCGGCCACCGGCGCCGCCGCCTGCGACAACACGGCGCGGCGGCGGTCGATCGCCCGACCGACGCCCGCGCGCATCACCAACTCGACCGCGACCGCGCCGATGCCGCGGTCCGAACCGCCCAACTCGGAGACGATGGCGTCGACCACGTCGTCCCGGGTGTCGCCGTCCAGCGGGAAGTCCGGCCCCTGGCGCTCGTCGGCCAAGTGCAGGCACCGGGCCACGATCGCCCTGGCCAGGGCCGTGGTCAGGACGCCGCCGAGCTCGTGCTCGCGGTCCAGCGCCCGCCGGCAGCCGTCGTCGGCCAGCACCTCGTCGACGGCGTCACCGAACACGTCGGCCAGGCCAGCGTCGTCCAGCAGGGCGGCCAGCCGTTCGTCCGGCAGGTCGCGCGCCGCCTCGACCAGCCACTCGCCGGGTGCGTCGGCGGTCGGGGGCAGGTCGACCGCCTCGGCCGGTCGGACCGCCAGGGCACGCAACTCGACCAGCGGGTCGTGGTCGAGCATCCACCACAGGGCGGTGTCCGGGTCGTCCTCGGGGACCCCGAAGCCGCGGTCGGACGTGCCCGGAATCGTGACGCCGTTCGCGTTCAACCTGGCCCCGTGCCGGTCGCCCCAGTAGCAGTGCTCCACCCGCCAGCCGGGCCGAATCGAGGCCACGCCGGCGCAGACGTGGCGGAACGTGTTCCAGTACGCGTTGTCACGCACACCGGTGCCGTGCACGAACAGGATCGTCTTCAAGCGCGTTCTCCGGGTTGTCGACCGTGGCACGGGTGTAGTCGTCCGAACGGTGATCCGCTGTTACCGGTTCCATCGGTGGTCGATCTTTCTCGGTGACATTGTCGGCAAACTACCGGCTCGGCGATGTGTGTGACCGCAATAGTGCGGTGAGAGCGGACCTCGCTACGGTTCGTTCGGCGGTCGCGTGCGCCCGACGATGAGCTCGACTTCGTCCCCTGTGGTCAGGATGATGTCGGCATACTCGTCGACGATGCCCAGCCGGGCGTTTACCGATCCGCAGAAGGTCGCATTCGCCGTCGTGAAGGTGAGATTCTCGGCCAGTCCGAAACCGTAGCGCTGGTGGCCATACCCTCAAAGGCCGTCCAGGCTCCGGGGGTAGGTGGCGAACTTTTGCACGTTGTACTCAGGGTCGAGCAGGTGCACGAACGCCTTCTCGGCGTCGATGACGACTTTCTTGCGATACTCTTCCCATTCTGCTCCGGTGACACCGGAAACCGTACCCCCCTCCTTCAGCGTTCTGAACACGAAAGGCTCGACCCTAAGCGGGAAGAGCACGACCTCGTCGCTGACGCGTGCTCCTGCGCGCCGAGGGTGCTCGTCGGTCAGGATCTTCTGGCGGGCGTGTGGGGTGCCAGAACTCTGCACTGGCATGCTGAGCTGCGACGATCGCGCACACTGGACCTCCAGGGCATGATCGTGAGGCATGGCGTTACGACTGCTGTACCTGATCTTCGTCCGACTCGGCGACGGGCTGGTGCTCCTCGGCCGGTCCTCTGCGGCCAAGGACGTCGAACTGCTGGTGCTGCGACACGAGGTCGCCGTGCTGCGCCTGACCAACCCCGCCCGCGGTTGGACTGGGCCGATCGCGCGGTGCTCGCCGCGCTGGTTCGCCGACTTCCCCGCTCCCTGCGCGAGCACCGGTTGGTGACACCGGGAACCATCCTGCGATGGCATCGACGCCTGATCGCGCGGAAGTGGACCTATCCGAACCGCACAGGCCGACCGCCGGTCGACGACACCCTCATGACGTTGATCGAGCGAATGGCGCGGGAGAACACCGGCTGGGGCTACCGCAGGATCCAGGGCGAGCTGCTCAAGCTCGGCCACCGGGTAGGCGATGCAACGGTTCGCCGCGTGCTCAAGCGCCTGCGGATACCGCGCGCACCCGGCGCGACACCGACACCTCCTGGCGACGGTTCCTCCGCGCGCAGGCCGCGAGCATGTTGGCCTGCGACTTCTTCCATGTCGACTGCGCCGTCACCCTCAAACGCGTGTACGTGTTCTTCATGATGGAAGTCGCCACCCGCTACGTCCACATCCTCGGCGCCACCACCAACCCCGATGGTCCCTGGACTACCCAGCAGGCCCGCAACCTGGTGACGGACCTGGCCGATCGGGCCGACGACTTCCGGTTCCTCATCCGGGACCGGGCCGGCCAGTTCACCGCCTCGTTCGACGCTGTCCTCTCCGGCGCAGGCATCAAGATCATAAAAATTCCACCACGCTGCCCGAGAGCCAACGCCCAGGCCGAACGGTTCGTCGGCGCCATCAGACGCGAAGCCACCGACCGACTACTCATCCTCAACGAACCCACCTGCGAGCGGTCCTGGACCGCTACGCGGCCCACTACAACCACCCCCGACCCCACCAGGCGCTACAGCTCGCACCACCGCGACCGGACCAGCCGATCACACAGCCGCGCTGCACCTCGATACGTCGCCGACCAGTCCTCGGCGGCGTCATCAACGAGTACGAAGCCACAACCGCCTAACCGCAGGTCAGGCCATGTGGCTGACTTTTGGAACCCCACAGGTCGCACTGCGGACCGACGGCCTGAACCGTGTCGTCGCCGACGACCACACCGTGGCCCTGCGACTGCCGGTCGACCGGCGCGACGAACTCGGGCGTGCCGGGATCGAGCCGCCGCCACCGGGACCGGCGCCGCGCCCGCTCGGCGCGGATGAGATCGGCCAGGCGGACGAGGGTGTGGTTGGACAGCGGAATCGCGGCAGGGTACGACAGCACGGTGAGGCTCCCGGTTGGGGCATCGGATCTTGGTTGACTGCTGTCTTACCGGGAGCCTCGCCCACCGCGCCCACCACTCAGCCTGCGCCGTGACCTGCGACGTCACGATGAAATGGCTCAAGGAAGTCGACGGCCTGTCGACACGTTGGAACCGGGCGTACTCGACCTGCGGCTGGAACAACTGCACACCCTGTGCTCGCGGGCGCTGGCCGAACTGCGCGGACCGTGGTCGTTGGAGGCCCGCCTGTCCGGCCCGGAGATCGGCAAGACCTACTGGGCACCGCACCGACTCGCTTCCCCGGAGGCGATCACCGGTCTCAAGATCGCACTCGGCATGCACCGGCGGCGCCTCGCCTCCGGACAGGCCGCCTCCGGACAGCCAGACCCGGCAGGCACCGCAGAGCCAACCGGCGATACCCGACAAAGACCGCTGCGGCGCCGGCGACCTATCGCAAGATCGACCCGTGCAGACTGCACGACATCAAGGCCGCCGAGGAGGTGACCGGTGACCTCGGCGACTCGATCCTGCCCACCTCCGATGGTCTCAACCGCTCCGAACTGCACCTACACAGCGCAGAACACCGCACAACGTGGCGGCTCAAGCCGGTCCGGCAGGCTGGTGATCGCGCATGAGGCTGTTTCCCGTGCGGCCAGCCTCTACAACGATTCCGCTCAGCTGGGAGTGGTCGTGGAGAGCCACTTCTGCGTGGCGTCGGACGGCGCGCTCGTCCAGTACATCGACCCCGCGCCGTTTCGATCGAGACGCGGGCCAACGCCGGTGGCATCCACGGCGCTGGAACGAGGCGCGGCTCGTGACGCTGCGGCGGCGAACCTCGAGCCACTGTCGCACCTCGTCGTCACCGAGGCCGCACGCTCGGGTGAAGGGGTCGACGAACCTTTGCCTGGGCAGGTGGAGCGGCCGAGGGTGGTCGCGATCATGCTGGCCGGGAGGGAATCCCGATACGTGGCGATCTTCCCTTCCAACTGCCGGTAGGTCAGCCCGGACCAGGCTCGCAACGCACGCGGTGCCGCCGTGAATTCCGACGGGGTGCCGGCCTCCGTCGGCTGTGGTGACGTCGCCAGCGACTCGGCTGACCCCCTCCCTGGCTCACCGTCCCAGCATGGCGGACCGGTGCAGTGCGGGCGAGCGCCGATCCAGCGGACCGGGCTGGGCTGTTCGGGTGTGTTCACGAACGGATCGAGCAACGTTCCGAACACGTCCGAACGGCGTTTCCGTTGCCGACGCGGCGGACCGCGGACGACACTCGACCGCGTCGACTCCGATCGACCTCTCTCGGGGGAGAGAAATCCGTTGCGGCCTCCGCCGGCCAAATCGTCGACGCGCGCTGCGGCCCTGGGGCGCGTCATGGTGCCGGACGCCACCCGTTCCGGGACCGGACTCGTCATGGTGCACGTGGCGCCTCGGTTCGTGACGCTGGGCGCCCGGAGGAAGAGGGGACCATGCGTGAACAGAGCTTTCCCGCTGGCGTGACGCCGGGGCACACCGTGAAGACCGAGGCTTCGCTGCACCCGCCGTGCCGTTCCGGCGGCCACCCCGCCCGTGTAGTCGGAGGGCCCACGGCCGTGGTCGGCGAGAACAGTACCCGGCGCCCGGCGACCGGCATCGCGTTCAAAGCCGATACACGGGTGTGCACGCGAGCGGGACTCGCGGACTCCAGCGGGGCGATCACCTGGCACGACGGCGATCTCGCCTGTGTCTGGATCGAAGCCGCATAAGGTCCGCCGGGCGGTTCACCGCAGCCGCCCCGGCGACCGGAAAACAAAGTTCTGGACCTGTTGTTCCGACCAGGGGGATCCTGTTGAGCACATACTTCCGGAGACGGGGCCCGACCATGGCCGCGGTAGTGGGGCTGGTCGCGTCACTGGCCGTTACCTACCCCGCCATCGCGCAGCCACCCGAGTCGTCCACCACCGATCCCGTGCACACCGCGTTGGCCGAAGCCGACCGGAAGCAGGCGCCGGTCGAGGTGCCCAGCCTGCACACCGAGAACTCCACCACGGTCGCCAACCCCGGCGGCCGGACGTTGTCCACCACCGTGCACGCCCATCCGGTGCGGTTCACCGCGGCCGACGGCTGGCGCGCGATCGACCTCACCCTGGTCGAGAGCGGCGGTGCCGTCCGGCCCCGTTCTGCCCGGGACGACGTGCGGCTGTCCGCGGGCGGCGACACCGTGCTGCTGTCGGTGCGTGACGCGGACGGCAAGGGCACCACGGATCTCGCCGCGCCCGCGGTGCTGCCCAAGCCCGTGCTCGATGGGTCCACGGCCACCTACCCCGCCGCCTACGGCCCGGACATCGACCTCGTCGTAGACGTCACCCCGGCGGGCATCCGGCACCGGATCGTCGTGCACCGGCGGCCCGACCGGCCGGTCTCGTTCCGGCTGCCCGTCGCTACCGGCAACGGCATCAGCTACCGGGCGCGCGAGGTGCTGGACGACGGCGCGAAGGTCGCCGACCTCACCCCGCCCGTGCTGCTCGACGCCGACAAGTCGGCCGGTGACGTCGCGGTCGCCGTCGACGACCAGGGCACCGAACTGACCTACACGCCCGACGCGGCCTTCCTCGCCGACACCGCCACCACCTACCCGGTCACGATCGCGGGCAACCCGACGCCGTGGTTCGGCCCCGGCTTCCCGACCGACGTGTTCGTGGCCACCGACTCGCGCTACGCCACGGCCCGCTCGACCCAGTACCGGCAGGAGATCCTGGCCGGGCGGCACAACTGGGACGGCGCCGTCTCCACCTACTATCTCTACCGCAGCTACCTGAAGTTCAACCTGGACAGCGCCCCGTTCTACGGGCGGCCCATCCTCAACGCCGACATGCGGCCGTGGAACTACATCACCAGTCAGTGCGGCTCCGCCGCCGGCGACATCGTGGTGCGGCGCGTCACGGGCAACTGGGCGCTGGACGCCAACAGCCCGGTCGACCTGCGGTGGAACAACCAGCCGTCGGTCACCACGGCGGGCCAGGGCGTGAAGGCGGGCGGCGTCGGGCGCGTACTCAAGCGCGATGGCAGCTACCAGTACTGCTCGCAGCCCGCCCAGGAGCTGTACTACTCGATCGAGGGCGTCGTGCAGGCGTGGGCCGACGGCGCTCCCAACTACGGCCTCCAGGTGGCCGCGCTCAACGAGAGCAGCGGTCCGTCGAACTTCCGCGAGTACCTGTCGTCGGAGTGGAACGGCGTGGACGGGCGCGGGCCGGTGCTGTTCGTGGAGTACGAGGCGCCCGAACCGAAGAAGGCGGTGCCGTTCTATATCCCGGGCCCCGAGACCGACCCCGCGCCGACCGAGCAGGAGATGGCCGACCACAGCGACGGCCACGACGAGGCGCCGTACGTGCCGGTGCTCACCGAAGAGCAGGCGTTGCCGTTGCGGCAGAACGCGGACCAGGCCGTCAAGCACGACTCCGGCTACGGCTTCTACCCGCCCGACGACGCCACCCGCGAGCAGTGGGTGGACGACCTCGACCTGCCCGCCGCCGGGTGGGAGCCGGAACCGGACACCACACCGCCCGCGGTCGCGTGGACCGATCCGTCCGCCGGGCAGACCGACGTGCCCTTGGCCGCCACCGTGACGGCGGTGTTCGACGAACCCGTCACCGACGCCACGCTCGTCGTCAAGGATCCGGGCGGCGCGGCGGTGGGCGGCACGGTGTCGACCGGGGAAAGCACGGTGACGCTCGCGCCGTCGGCGCGGTTGACGCCCGCCACCGCCTACACCGCCGAGGTCGGCGGCGCGGTGGACGGTTCAGGCAACGCCATGGCAGCGCCGCACGCCTGGACGTTCACCACCGGCACCGCCGACCCGACACCCGAAGGTCTGGTCGCCGCGTACGGCATGGAGGAGGGCTCGGGCGACGTGGTCGCCGACCGGTCCGGGAACGGCAACACCGGCACGGCGACCGGACTGACCCGGCGCGCCGGGCGGTTCGGCGAGGCGCTGGCCTTCGACGGTCTCGACGGCAGCATGGTGACCGTACCGGACAGCCCGTCGCTGCGGCTGTCCACCGGTATGACGGTGTCGGCCTGGGTGCTTCCGGAAGCCGTGGACGACTGGTCCACGGTACTGATGAAGGACCACCAGCTCGGCTCCGCCTACGGCCTCTACGCCTCCAACGGCGACGTGCCGTCGGTGTGGCTGGCCGACGACGCGGACCACACCATCCTCGACGGCCCGTCACCACTGCCCACCGACGAGTGGAGCCACCTCGCCGTCACCTACGACGGTGCGGTGGTCAGGCTCCTGCTCGACGGCGTCGAAGTGGCCTCCGCACCACGCACCACCCCGCTCGACACGGCCTCCGGCGAGCTGCACATCGGCGGCAACGGCTCTTGGGGCGAGTTCTTCCGGGGCGCGATCGACGAGGTCCGGATCTACGACCGGGCACAGACCCCGGAGCAGGTTCAGGCGGACATGGACACCCCGGTCGACCCGTCCGCCGCGCCGATGCGGGCCGCCGCCGCGCCGACACCCCACCCATACGGGCACATCAACCACGATGCGTGCCGTACCAGGGCACCTGGCGATAACAGCGTCCGCCGCTACGTCAACAGCAACTTCTCGGTCTGCTACAGCGGACGGGTCGGCGAGAACATGCTCAACGCGCAGGACGCGCCGACCGGCGAGTGGTGGCGGTCCTACATCTCCATCACCGTGCACAGCTACGTGGGCGACGCGAGCGGTAACGCACGTGGCCTGCCCGGCGCGACCAGCAGGCAGATCAAGGTCTCCATCAGTTTCAAGGGCTACGACCACAGGAACTGGGTGACCGGGATCCACCGGCCGGTCGTGGTGAAACTCAACCCCACCGCCAACTGCACGGCAGACTTCCCCGACGGGATCAGCCAGTCCGCGTACTCGTGGATCCACGGCGGAGAGCGGACGATCATGCTCACCTCGAAGTCCACCGCGCTGCCGGAATACCGGGAGATCTGCGCCATCAAGCCGTCAATCCTCTACCCCGAGTCCGAGGGCAAAAGGCACAACTGGCTGGACGACGACCGGCTGGACTTCCGCTGCGACAGCGTCAGCCTGAAGGACTACAAGGGCGGCTGCGTGGTGTGGTCCGTGCGACCGGTCTTTGTGCTCGACGGCAACGCCAACGACGGGAAGGCGAAGAAGACCGCAGAGCACATCTGGACTGCGCTGCACGACCCGCAGAACACCGACCCGAAAGCGCCGTCCGGTCAGACCAAACGGATACCCGGACTGGTCGACCTGTCGGATCCCGGGTGCGCCGGGGCAAAGGGCTGCCTGACCCGGACCACGTCCAACCGCAAAACCACCGGATCGGTGGCCTACAAGAACTACCAGCGGGCCCGTGACGAGTGCGAGCTGCTGAGCAAAGCGGGGGTCAACAAGCCGTCGTGCGACGAGTTCCCGTTCGCCTCCACGCACGAGGGCGGCGCCTCCGCCGGCATCCACTTCTCGGTGAAGATCGTGCCGCTGGGGGACAACTGTAGCGGGGGTGCGCACATGACCAGCTGGTACCGGACCAACCGCATCCTGGAGAAGGATCCGTTCTGGGTGGACGCGATCAAACAGGGGCAGCCGGTGCCGCCGGACGTGATCCTGCCGACCGTGACACCCGACGCGTTGGAGGAGTGCGATCTGCTCTGAGACTGTCGTCCGTGACGTGGCCGGGGTCGCAGGTAGCTACCTGCGACCCCGGCCACGTCACCCTGTGCCTGGCGAAAACCTATCCACGCAGGTTGATGGCGTGCCCGGCACAAGTGCTCGAGAGGATAATCGATGTGGTCGTGGTCTGCGGCGACATCGATCGGCACGGCATGATGGACGGTCGTGCTGCTACGACTGGCATATCTGGGCGTGACCAACGCGTTCGCGCTACTGCGCCTGCTGCCCATGAGTGACCGGGACAAGGACGTGGAAATCCTGGCACTGCGGCACAAGATCACCGTCCTGGAACGGCAACTGGGCAGCGTCCGTCCACGGTTCTCCCCAGGTGACCGGGCCTTCCTTGCAGCACTGCTGCACAGAGTCCCGATCGACGCCCTCCGTGGATTCCGACCGCTGGTGCGCCCGGAGACGGTCCTGCGCTGGCACCGGAACCTTCCTCGCCCACCGCCAGGCAGTCGAGTCCCGCCCCAAGCGGCGGGGCCGTCCGCAGACCGTCCGCTCGATCCGGCTTTTGGTGCTGCGCATGGCGTGGGAGAATTTCACCTTGGGCTACCGCCGCATCCACGGCGAACTCCTCGTGCTCGGCATCAAGGTCGCCGCATCCACGGTGTGGCAGATCCTCCAGGACGCCGGAATCGACCCAGCACCTGAGCGGGCCTCGACCACCTGGTCGACCTTCCTCCGCTCCCAGGCTAACGCTCTGCTGGCCTGCGACTTTCTTCGAGACCTCCACTTTGAACGGCACCCGTCTCTACGTACTCGCGGTCATGGAGCACACCAGCCGCCGGATCCGCGTCCTCGGCGCGACCGTGCATCCGACCGCATCCTGGGTCACCCAGGCCGCGAAGAACCTCGTCATGGACCTCGAAGATGTAGGCAGCACCGCACGGTTCCTGATCCGCGACCGCGACGGGAAGTACCCCGCCCTGTTCGACGCGGTTCTGGCCGACACCGACGTCCAGGTCCTCCTTAGCTGTGTTCGAATCCTGCGGATGAACGCGACCACGGAACGCTGGATCCGGACCTGCCGCCGTGAACTCCTCGACCGCACCCTCATCTGGAACCAACAGCACCTACTCCACAGGGCAACGTCAAAGTCGTGTTTCAGCATGTCAGGAGCAGTTCGACGGGTCGGTTGAAGTCGTGGGCGTGATGTCGCAAGGCGGTGGCGATGTTGGTGTGACCGGCCAGCCGGAGCAGGCCGATGGCGGTGTTGCGCAGGGTGGCCATGAGTTGCGGGCCCGAGCCGGTGCGGATCTGGCTGCGGTCTTCGTCGAAGTCGACGTCGCGGACCCAGTGCAGCCGGTTCTCGATCACCCAGTGTCCGCGTAACCACGCGGCGATCTGCTCGGGTCCGGCGTCGATGACGGTCAGGCTGGTGATCGCGTACACGGTCTCCCGCGTGCGCTTGCCGGTCTTGCGGATCGTGCGGGTACGAGTGAGCCGCAACACCTGCACAGCGCCGGGAAACCCGATCCCGCTGGACAGTTCGGTCGCCTTCAACGTACGGGTGTCCTGACGGCCGTGACCGTGTTCCCGGGAGACCGTCAAGGAGGGAATGTCCTTCCACGGCAACGATTTCACCCGCTTGCGCAGGTTCGGCTGATTGCCCTTCACCGTGAGGATGTAGTGACCGCCGCGGTCGCGGACGGTCTGGGCGGCCTCGCGCTGGCAGTGCATCGCGTCGGCGGTGACGACGGCATCCTCGATGTCCAGGATCTTGAGCAGGCCTGACAGCATCGGGATCTCGTTCGTCCTCACGCCGACCGCGACCTGGCCGACAACGACACCGGTGCGCTGACACAACCCGGCCAGCAGATGCACCGGGTTCCCCGTCGCGTCGCGCCCCGCGCAGGGTCTTGCCGTCAAAAGCAATCACCCGGCGCCCGCCGATCGTGCTGGTGCGCAACCACATCCATGCCCCGACCACCGCGTCGAACGTGTCGGCCGGGAGCCTGGTCAGCAGCCGACGGATGGTCGCCTCCGACGGCGGTCGGCGTCGCACCCCCACACGCGTCAGTGTCTCGGTCGGGCCATCGGTGGCCCACTCGGCGATCGCCGCGAACGACCGCGCGCCGGCCAGGGTCGCGGCCAGCGCGACCGCGACCACCGAGGTCACCGTATGCCGGACACCGCGCCGTTTGCGCGGGTCAGCCACCTGCGCCAGCAGGCTGAGCAACCCGGCGGGAACCAGCGATCGCTCGTCACGATCACCGATGGCCGCTCGGGACGAGGCCGATTGGTCGTGGACGGATACGACAGGAGATGATGACAACGCGGGCACGGTACCGGCTTTCGGGACGATCAGGTGTGGTAACCAAGATCATCACCGTGGGATCGCGCCCGCCCACAACGACGCACCGAAACCGCAGGTCACACCGTCATATCACGACTTTGACGACGCCCTGACCTACTCCACGCCCTGCACGAGTACGAGGACTTGGCGGCGGATATCGAGCCGGGTGACAGCTGCTTGATCGGTGGTCGGCTGTGGAAGTGGGTGTAGTGGTCGGACGTTGGCGGGGCCGGCGGGTGTTGTAGACGGCAACGGTTGGGCGGCATCCTCAGTGAGTACCACCACGACGACATTTGATCAAACTTCATGATCAACCTTCCGGCGGACACGCCCTAGTTGAGGACAGTTCGATGCAGGCGGAACCCGTTGCACCACAACGAGTTCTCGCCCGCCCGCTCCTCCTCGCCCGCTCCCTGACACGAATCAAGTGGCGAAGTTTCGTTGGAGCTATACAGCCGTAGTCACAGGGTGGACACCCGTCGCGTGGAGTTCGACTTCGGCATCGAGGGTTACCGGCCGTGTTGGCCGCGTGGACGACTGCCCTGCGCGGGGCGGTCGGACTCGTAGTCGATTGACGTTGGAATATTCCGCATTGTCACCGGGAACAGCCCGCTCTCGATAGAATCGATCGCTCATTCACGGGGCATGTGCGACGTCACCGTACTTCAGCGGAGAATCGGAGGGGCCACGTGACAAATACGACTCGTGCGCGATTAGCGTCTCGGCCGCCGGTCGGGGCCTGGGATGCTGTGAGTGATGCCTCCGAGACTGAAGTCGACGGCGGTCCGTCGACCAGCGGGCCGGGCTGGTTCCGTCATGTGAAGCGCTGATCACCCGGATGCCTCTCATGCCTGCACAATTGCGGTTCCTCCACCTCGGAGGTGTGATCTCCTGAGCCGCCGAAGTCGGGTACCCGCGCTCGCCTGCGGGCGGTGAGGTCCAGAACCAGGCCCGCGCCGCCGCCGAGGGACTGGAGTTACGCGACCACCGCGCCGCCGGGGCGTTCGAGTTCCGCCGACCGGCAGACGGACCCGACGCGGCAGGCGTCGGCTGTCGCTTCGTGATTCCGTGCTCCGCGGTCCACGACCGCCCAGGACACTTCTGCGATGAGCGGTCACCTCACCGTCACGCGTCCGAGCGAACCCGGCGATCCCCGGGACGCTCGGGACATCTGCCTCGTGGGAGTCGGCCCGCGCGGTTTGTCAGTGCTCGAACGGCTCTGCGCCAACGCCCGCGAGATCCCGCACCGCACCGCGCGCGTGCGCTTGGTCGACCCCCGGTTGGGCGTCGGTGGCCAGGTGTGGCGATCCGACCAGTCCCGGCACCTGCTGATGAACACCGTGGCGTCCCAGGTCACCGTGTTCGTCGACGACAGCGTCGACTGCGCGGGCCCGGTGGTGCCCGGCCCCAGCCTGCACGAGTGGGCGCGCTTCGTCGCCCTGCTCGACCCGTTCCCGGACCTCCCCGCCTGGGTACGGCACGAGGCGCTCACCCTCGGTCCCGACTCGTACCCGACCCGGGCTCTCTACGGCCACTATCTGGACTGGACGTTGCGGCACCTGGTCGAGCACGCCCCCGCCAACCTCGTCATCACGCGGCACCCCGAGCGGGTGGTCGTCCTCGTCGACGAGGACGACGGCCTGCAGGCGGTGGTCCTGTCCAACGGCGAGCAGCTCACGGGGCTGCACTCCGTCGTGCTCGCCCTCGGCCACCTCGACACCGCGGCGACCCCCGCGCAGCAGCGGTTTCAGGACCTCGCCGTCCGCGACGGGCTGCGCTACGTGCCCCCGCGCAACCCGGCCGACGTCGACCTGAGCGCGGTAACCGGCGGCGAACCCGTCATCCTGCGCGGTCTGGGCCTGAGCTTCTTCGACCACCTGGCGCTGCTGACCTCGGGCCGCGGCGGGGTGTTCCACCGCGACCGGGACGGGCGGTTGCGCTACGAGCCCTCCCACGGGGAACCCCACCTGATCGCCGGCTCCCGGCGCGGGGTGCCCTACCACGCGCGAGGCGAGAACCAGAAGGGCGTCGCGGGCCGGCACGTCCCGCTGTTCCTGACCCCGCAACGCATCGCGGCCCTGCGCGCGTCCGGTCCGGTGGACTTCCGCGCCGACATCTGGCCCTGGGTCGACCGGGAGGTGCGCGCCGTCTACTACGCCACCATCGTGGTCAACCGGTCGGGTGAAGCCGAGGGAGCGCGCTTCCTGCGCGAGTTCCGCGACCTGGCGGAGTCGGCACCCGCGACCGGTGCCGAGGACGGACTGCTGAGCCGGTACGGGTTCGGTCCGACGCCGCGGTGGGACTGGGAGCCCGTCGCCACGCCCTGCCGCACGCGGTTCTCCGGACCGGCCGCGTTCCGCGACTGGCTGTTGTCCTACCTCGACGCCGATGTCCGCGAAGCGCGCCTGGGCAACGTCCGCGGCCCGCTCAAGGCCGCCTTGGACGTCCTGCGCGACCTGCGCAACGAGATCCGGCTCCTGGTCGACCACGGCGGCCTCACCGGCACCTCCTACCGCGACGACCTCGACAACTGGTACACGCCGCTCAACGCCTTCCTGTCCATCGGCCCGCCCGTCGAGCGCGTCGAACAGGCCGCGGCGTTGATCGAGGCCGGCATCCTCACCGTCGTCGGGCCGGGGATGGTCGTGGAGCACCTCGACGACGGCCAGGGCTTCCTGGCCCGCAGCCCGCTCGTCCCGGGGTCCCACTACCGGGCTCGCACGCTCGTCGAGGCGCAACTGCCCGAGGTCGACGCCCGTCGCACCACCGATCCCCTGCTCGCCCGCCTGCTCGCTCGCGGCGCGTGCGCCCTCAACCGCATACCGAACCGCACGACCGGGTGGTACGAGACCGGAGGCATCGCCGTGACGGCGCGCCCCTACGCGTTGCTCGACGCACAACGACGGCCGCACCCCCGGCGCTTCGCGTTCGGCGTGCCCACGGAGACCGTGCACTGGGCCACCGCCGCCGGAGTGCGACCCGGCGTCAACTCGGTCATCCTCGGCGACGCCGACGCGCTGGCCCGCGAGTGCCTGAACCTGACCGCCCACGCGGTCAACGAACCAGCCAGCGCCTAAGGGAACCGACATGTTCGCAGACAGCGGTCTGCTCTCACCCGGGTGGGCCGGCACGGGGATCGACGACCTGCTCGACGACCGAGCCTGGCTGACCGCCATGATCCGGGTCGAGGAGTCGCTGGCCCGCGCCCAGGCCCGCGTCGGGATGGTCCCGCCCGCCACGGCCTCCGCGCTCGTCGGCGTCGACGCCGACGCGTTCGACTGGGCCGACCTCGGCGCGAAGGTCCGCGAGACCGGCAACCCGACCGTCGGCTTCGTTGCGCAACTGACCGACATCGTCGGCCGGATCGACCCGGAGGCGGCGGACTTCGTCCACCGCGGCAGCACGAGCCAGGACATCCTCGACACCGCCACCATGCTCATCTGCCACGAGGTGCTCGGCCGGGTGCTCGGGGACCTGCGGCGGACCGCCGACGCGTTGGCCGGCCTGGCCCGTGAGCACCGCGAGACCCCCATGGCCGGCCGCACCCTGACCCAGCACGCCGTCCCGATCACCTTCGGCCTCAAGGCGGCGGGCTGGCTCAACGCCGTGCTCGACGTCGTCGACCGCCTCGACCACCTGCGCTCGCACGGGCTGCCCGTGTCGCTGGGCGGCGCCGCCGGCACCCTGGCCGCCTACCAGGAGTTCACCGAGGCCGACAGCCTCGACCTCGTCGAGCACCTCGCCACCGACCTCGGCCTGACCGCACCGCTGATCCCCTGGCACGGCGCCCGGCTGCCGGTCGTCGACGTCGCCAACGCGCTCAGCCTGGTCACGGGCACGCTCGGCAAGCTCGCCGCCGACGTCGAGGTCCTCACCCGCACCGAGATCGGCGAGCTGGCCGAACCGGCGGCGCCGGGCCGCGGCGCCTCCTCCGCCATGCCGCAGAAGCGCAACCCCGTCTACGCCACCGCCATCCTCACCGCCGCCCGTCAAGTGCCGGCCCTGGTCTCCGTCCTGCACCAGTGCATGGTCGTGCCCGACGAGCGCTCGGCAGGCGGCTGGCACGCCGAGTGGCAGCCGCTGCGCGAGGCACTGCGCCTCGCCGCCGGCGCGGCGCGCAACGCCTCGGACCTCGCCTCCGGCCTGACCGTGTTCCCCGACCGGATGAGGGAGAACCTCGCCCTCACCGGTGGCGCCATCGTCTCGGAACGCCTCAGCGCCGCGCTGACCCCGCTGCTCGGCAGGGTCGCGGCGAAGAAGATCATGACGGACGTCACCGCCACCACCGGCGACACCGCCGAGGTCTTGGTGCGACAACTCCACGCCCAGGGCCACTCCAGCGACCCGGCCCGGTGGCGGGCCCTGTGCGATCCGACCGGCTACCTGGGCGCATCGTCCCGGCTGGTCGACCGGGTCCTCGACCGCCACCTCGCCGGTCGGCGCCCGTCGGACCCGGATCGTGGCGACGGCGGAGCCGACCCTGCCCGGCCAGGCCGCCCGCCGGCTCCTGGACGTGCCTGAACCCAGGTCCACGCCCGGCGGCGCTTCGGTTCGATCCGCACCCCTGTCGGTACGGCCTCGCAGGCGGCTGCGTCCGCACGTACCGCCGACACGAAGGATCCGCCGGCCACCACTGAAGTGAGGAATGCTCACGCTGTCCAAGTCCTGCGGGGTGCCAGAACTCTGCACTGGGGCGCTGAGCTGCGGCAATCGCGCACCATGTGCTGCAGGAGCATGATCGTGAGGCATGGCGCTACGACTGCTTTACCTGATCTTCGTCCGACTCAGTGACTGGCTGGTCCTGCTCGGCCGGTCCTCAGCGGCCAAGGGCGTCGAGTTGCTGGTACTGCGGCACGAAGTCGCCGTGCTGCGCCGGACCAACCCTCGCCCGCGACTGGATTGGGCCGATCGTGCGGTGCTCGCCGCGTTGGTGCGACGCCTACCCGGCTGGTTACGACTCCACCGGTTGGTGACGCCGGGCACCGTCCTGCGGTGGCACCGACGCCTGGTCGCACAGAAGTGGACCTACCCGAACCGCACCCGGCCGACTACCGATCGACGACACGGTCGTGGCGTTGATCGAACGGATGGCGCGGGAGAACGCCAGCTGGGGCTACCGCCGGATCCAGGGCGAGCTGCTCAAACTCGGGCACCGGGTAGCCGCCTCGACCATCCGCCGCGTGCTCAAGCGCCTACGCATCCCGCCCGCACCCGAGCGCGACACCGACACGTCGTGGCGACGATTCCTGCGCGCCCAGACCGCGAGCATGTTGGCCTGCGACTTCTTCCACGTCGACTGCGCCCTGACCCTCAAGCGGGTCCACGTGTTCTTCGTGATAGAGGTCGCCACCCGCTACGTCCACATCCTCGGCGCCACCACCAACCCCGACGGGGCATGGACCACCCAACAAGCCCGCAACCTGCTCATGGACATCAGAGACCCGGCAGACGACCTCCGGTTCCTCATCCGGGACCGGGCCGGCCAATTCACCGCCTCGTTCGACGCGGTCTTCTCCGGCGCAGGCATCAGGGTCGTGAAGATCCCACCACGGTGTCCACGAGCCAACTGCTACGCCGAGCGGTTCGTCGGCACCCGTCCCACGCGAAGTCACCGACCGACTGCTCATCCTCAACGAACACCACCTGCGAGCGGTCCTGGACCGCTACGCGACCCACTACAACCACCGACGACCCCACCGAGCACTGCAACTCGCACCACCGCGACCAGACCCACCGACCGCAGAGCAGGGCTACACCTCGATACGCCGCCGACCAGTCCTCGGTGGCCTGATCAACGAGTACGAACCCACCGCAGCCTAACCGCAGGTCAGACCATGCGGCCGACTTCTGACACCCCACAGGACACAATGCCGATCGATGCACCGGTGCGGTGCACAGCAGGCCCCCACCCAGACTGCACACCTCGGCGGAGGCTGCGGCATGGACCACCGCCAGGCGCGACGGCAAGTGCCACAACCGCACCGGTTCACCGAGCAGCACGAAAGCCGGGTCCATCCCGTAATCGGTGTGTTCGGCGTTGTTGATCAGTAGGTTTCGGCGTTCGGCCAGCGGTCACCGAACGTGATGGCGAAGGCGTTGAGCACGGGCTTCCAGCGCATCGTCCACCTGGCGCGTCCCGTCCCGGTCGGGTCGAGGCTGCGGGTGACAAGGTACCGGCACTTCATCGCGGGGTGGATTCAACCGGTCAACGCAACACTAGGTCGGTCGTGCCGTGCTGAGAGTAGCCTGTCGAATGCCTCGGTCGGGGTTCGCCAACCGAGCCGTTTGCGTGGCCTGGCGTTGAGTTGTGCCGCGACGAACTCGAGGTAGTCGCGGTGGTAGCCGGACAGGTCCGTGCTCTTGGGAAAGTACTGCCGCAGCAACCCGTTCGTGTTCTCGTTGGTCGCCCGCTGCCAGGGCGAGTGGGGATCGCAGAAGTAGATGTCGAGTCGGGTGGCCTCGGCGAGGGCCGTGTGGTTGGCCATCTCCTGCCCCTGGTCCCAGGTCAGAGTGCGGCGCAGGAACGGCGGCAGCCGGTTCATCGCCTCGATCGTCGCTTCCCCGACCGGAAGGGCGCCGTGGCTGTCCGGCAAGTGCAACAGCACCACGAAGCCGGTGGAGCGCTCCACGAGCGTGCCGATCGCCGACTTGTTTTCCTTGCCCGTGATCAGATCCCCCTCCCAATGCCCCGCGACCACGCGGTCCAAGACCTCCGACGGCCGCAACGCGATGTTGACCATGCCCGCCAGGCGCCCACGCCGCTCGGTGGTGCGTCGGGTCCGGCGCAGAGCCCGCCCGGTGCGCAACGTCTTCACCAGCTCCCGGTGCAGACCACCGCGACCCTGCACGTAAAGGCTGCGGTAGACGGTCTCGTGACACACACGCATGCCCGGATCGTCGGGGAACAGCAGCGGCAGGCGCCGACTGATCTGCTCGGGGCTGTCCTTGGCCCGCAACCGATCCTGCACATGCTCACGCAGCCGGTCGTCCACCGCCAGCAGCCTCGCCTTCGGCCGCCGGGCACGCTGATCGGCCACCGCCTGGGCCACCGAGGCCCGGTACCCGGACTTCCGACGGACGGTCCCGCGAGCCAGCTCCCGGCTCACCGTGGACGGCGATCGCCCCAGCACCCGCGCGATCGCCCGCACTCCCTCGCCCGCGGCCCGGCGGCAGCTGATCTCCTCCCGCTCCCGGAACGACAGACGACGCGCACAGGACAAAGTCAGGCCTGCGGGGAAGGGCTCGGGCATCACGCCGCCAACGTGCCGGAACCACTCCCACGCCACCGTGATCGACACGCCGACCGATGCCGCCGCCTCCGCCACGACCATCCCCGACCGGACCGCGGCCCAGAACTCCCGCCGAACCGCGACCGGAATCGCCGGTCGACCTCCAACACCCACGCAACACCTCGCTTATCAGCGGTGTTGCGTTGACCGGTTGAATCCACCCGGACTGCTCGGTCGGGAAATGCCCGCGGGCGCGGATCGCCCGACGGTAGCGGGCGTTGAGCGACTCGATCGCGTTGGTGGAACAGATCATCCGCCGGATCTCGACGTCGTAGTCGAGGAAGGGCACGAACTCGTCCCAGGCGTTGCGCCACAACCGGATCATCGCCCCGTACTTGCGCCCCCATTTCTCCGCCAGGTCCTCCAACGCGGCGGCCGCGGCGTCGGGGGTGGGTGCGGTGTAGATCGGGGTGATGCCCCGTTTCACCGCGTCCCAGTCCTGCCGGGCCACCAGCCGGACGGTGTTGCGGATCAGGTGCACCACACAGGTCTGCACGACAGTCTGCGGCCACACGTTCGTCACCACCTCGGGCAGTCCCTTGAGACCGTCACAGACCAGGAAGAACACATCCTGCACGCCGCGGTTCTTCAAATCGACCAGCACGCTCATCCAGAACTTGGTGCCCTCGCCGCCGGTGCCCATCCACAGCCCGAGCACGTCCTTGCGCCCGTCCACGGTCACCCCGATGGCGGCGTAGACCGGCCGGTTGGCGACCTGGCCGTCACGGACCTTGACCACGATCGCGTCCAGGAACACCGCCGCGTAGACGGCATCGAGCGGGCGGGCGGCCCAGTCGTTCATCTCCGCGACCACCTTGTCGGTGATGCGGGAGACCGTCTCGCGCGACACCGAGGCGCCGTAGATCTCGGCGAAGTGCGCCGAAATCTCCCCGGTGGTCAATCCCTTGGCATACAAGGACAACACGATCTCGTCGACGTCGGTGAGACGACGCTGCCGCTTCTTGACGATCTGTGGCTCGAAGGTGCCCTCCCGGTCCCGGGGCACCTCGATCTCCACCTCGCCGGCCGCGTCCGAGATCACGGTCTTGGTCCGGCTGCCGTTGCGCACGTTGGTCGACTCACGTCCGGGTTCCGCGCGGTTCTTCTCGTGCCCGAGGTGCTCGGTCATCTCCTCGGCCAAGGCGGTCTCCAGCACGCTCTTGGTGAACAGCTTGAGCAGCCCGTCCGGCCCAGTCAGCGCCAGCCCTCGCGCCTTGGCCTCGGCCACCATCGTCGCCGCGGCGGCCTGCTCCGGCGACAGCTGCCGCCCGGTTTCACTCTTCCGTGCGCTCACAAGCTCAGATGTCATCACTCACAGTGCCCATCCCGCCGGACCCCAGGCCCGGCGTGTCGGGCCGAACACACCGATCTTGAAACAGTCCCCGAAAGCCGCCTAACCTGCACGGATGACATTTCGGCAAGCACAGGGTCATCGTGCGTGAGCGTTGCGGCAGGGTCTCGTAGTCGCGCACGAGTCGGCGATGCTGCATCAGCCAGCCCAGGGTCCGTTCGACCACCCACCTCTTGGGCAGCACGTGGAACCCTTGTGCGGCAATGCGTTTGACGACCTCGACGCGGATTCCCCTTCGAGCGCCGTGGCGGACGACCTCGTCGTTGTAGCCGCCGTCCGCCCAGGCGATCGACACGTCCGGTTGCGTGACGGCCAAGTGGTCCAGAAGCTGCCGACCGGCGGTCGAGTCCGAGGCCGAGGTCACGATCACGATCACGATCACCGCGAGCATCAGGCCGAGTACGTCGGTGGCGATGTGCCGCTTCCGGCCCTTGATCTTCTTGTTCGCATCGATGCCCTGATCGGATTCGTTGACATTGCAGGAAGTCTTCACACTCTGCGAGTCGAGGATCGCTGCCGTCGGGGAGGTCGCGCGTCCACTCGCGACACGGACCCGTTCTCGGAGTAGGTCGTGTAACGCCTCGGCGGTGCCGTCGGTCTCCCACTTGGCGTAGTAGTCGTAGACCGTCTTGTGCGGCGGGAAGTCGTGCGGCAGGTAGGCCCATGCGATCCCGGTTCGGCACACGTAGAGGATCGCGTTGACGATCTCCCGTAAGTCGTGCACCCGTGCCGCGGTTCCCGGCCCGCGCCGGGCGGCCCGCCAGGCCGTCAGCACCGGTTCGATCAACGCCCACCGGGTATCGGACAGGTCACTGGGGTACGCACGCCGAGAGCTCACGGGTGATCAACTTTAGAGCGGTCGGCAAACCGGACAGACCGCCCCAAACCAAGATCAGATGCCCTCTTAGCCCAATCCGCGTACGCGCGGCGGATGACCGCGTTGCCGTAGTCCCGACACAAGCCGGGTGATCGCCGCGTACGGCACCGGGTTGGCCCGACCCGGCAGCCCTCGGCCCGCGCCGCAGACCAGGTTTTCGAAGTCCACGTACACCCCAACCGAGGCGTTGACGAACTGCTCGGTCAGACCGTCCGCCACGGGCATATTCATAGTGTCGTCATCGACAAGCTCGACCCCGCCCTTGAGGACGCGACCGATCGGCGTACCCATCCCGCCAGCAGCCCACGCCGACGGGAACACGATCGGGTTCTATTTGACTTCATCCCAGCCTGGCCACCTGTGGCGCAAGACGGGCGGACGGTCCTAGTGGCGAGGCCACAGGGCTATAAGGGTCTGTCCTCGGTTATCGCCGTGGACTCTTGTGGGACGTGGTGCCGTGGGGTCGATGGCCAGCGTGGGGCCGGTGCTCCATCCCGGTGGTCGTGCATGTTGATCCGGTCATAGGCGGCGAAGCGGACGTCGGGCCCGATAGGGTGGTGTGGTCATGATCGATTACGAACGTGAGGGGAAGTCACCAGTGGCTGTTTCCGTGGACTTGGCCAAGCAGTTGGACAAGGCGTACGAGGGGCTGACCGTGGCCGAGGTCCTCGACGCGCCGGTCGCGGCGTTGGCCGGGGTCAGCGAGGGTGACGCGGAGAAGTTGGCCGCGGCCTTCGGGATCAAGACCGTGCGGGACCTGGGGACGAGCAAGTACTTCAAGCTCGCCGCGGCGCTGGTGGACCTGGACCAGGCCGCCAAGTAGCGTCACGCGGTCGCTGATTACGACGGGGTGCGGACCTTGGGGCCCGCACCCCGTCGGTTTTCCGCACGACCTGCGGCGTACCGCCTTATACGAGGGTGACGGACGAGGCGTGGCTTCGCCCGGTGGGCGGGGCATGTCCGCAGTAGCGTGTCGCCACTCGGTTGGGGATGCGGAGTGGGTGTGGACGGCTACGGTTTCACCGTCGCGCTGGTCGCGGTGTTGGTGCTGCTCAACGCGGTGTTCGCGGGCAGCGAAATGGCGTTGATCTCGCTGCGCGAGGGTCAGCTGCGCGCGTTGGAGCGCGACGGCCGCGCCGGGGCGCGCACGCTGGTGCGGTTGGCTCGTGACCCGAACCGGTTCCTGGCCACGATCCAGATCGGGATCACCCTGGCGGGGTTTCTGGCCTCGGCGACGGCGGCGGTGTCGCTGGCCGAGCCGCTGGTGCCGCTACTGGGCTTCCTCGGCGGTGCGGCGGGCGCGGTGGCCATCGCGTTGGTGACCGTGGTGTTGACGTTCCTGACGCTGGTGTTCGGCGAGCTGGCGCCCAAGCGGCTGGCCATGCAGAACGCGCTGCGGTGGGCGCTGCTGGTGGCCCGACCGCTGGACCTGCTCTCGACGATCTCTCGGCCGGCGGTGTGGGCGCTCAGCGCCTCGACCAACCTGGTCGTGCGACTGTTCGGAGGGAAGCCGGACGCGGAGTCGGAGGAGATGTCGCCGGAGGAGCTGCGGGAGTTGGTGGCGGCGCAGCGCGGGTTGAACGTCGAGCAGCGGATGATCATTTCGGGGGCGTTGGAGATCCACGAGCGCCGTCTGCGGGAGGTGCTGGTGCCGCGCCGGTCGGTGGTGACCCTGGCCGCGGAGCTGGACGTGGCCTCGGCGCGGGCACAGCTGGCCGGCTCGGGGCACTCCCGGGCCCCGGTGGCCCGCGGCGGGCATCTGGACGACCTGGTCGGCGTGGTGCACCTGCGGGACCTGCTGGTTGATGAGGTGCCGTTGGCGCGGGTGACCCGTGAGGCGCTGGTGTTCCCGGACACGGTGCGGGTGTCGGACGCGTTGCGCCGGTTCAAGGCCGAGCGGGAACAGATGGCGCTGGTGGTCGACGAGCACGGCGCGGTGGCGGGCATGGTCACTCTGGAGGACCTGCTGGAGGAGATCGTCGGGGAGATCTACGACGAGACCGACCGCGACGTGATGGCCGTCCACGCCGCCGAGGACGGCTCACTGGTGCTGCCCGGCACGTTCCCGGCGCACGATCTGGTCGACCTCGGGGTGGAGTTGCCCGACGCGCCCGAGGGCGACTACGCCACCATCGCCGGCCTGGTCCTGGTCGTCCTGGGCAGAATCCCTGAGGCGCCGGGTGACCGGGTGACGGTGTCGGGGTGGACGATCGAGGTGCTGGGGGTCGAGCACCATGCGATCACCGAGGTGCGGCTGCGTCCGCGACCGGCGACGGACGGTACGGGTCGGGCGGAGCCGGGGTCAGGGCAGGAGCAGGTCCGGGGGGATCTGCAGGGCGACGGTGATCAGTGAGTGGACCCTGGTGGCGATGGCGGCCAGCAGGCCCTGCAGTTCGGGCGAGGCGGTCTCCGAGGCGGCCTGGAGTGCACGCAGGTCGACGTCGATGCGGTCCAGGATCGAGGCGACGTCGACTTGGCCGGTGGTGAGGGCGGCGGCGATCTCCTCCAGCGGAACTCCCTGGACCTCCAGACGCTGGACCAGGTGGATGCGGTCGACGTCGGCGGGGGCGTAGAGGCGGTAGTTGCTCGCGGTGCGCTTGGCCGGGGTGAGCAGGCCGATGCTGGTGTAGTAGTCGACGGTGCGGGGGCTGACCTGGGCGCGGGCGGCGAGTTCGCCGATCTTGAGCAGAACCTCGGACACTGCCACCTCCTCTTCCGGGGCACTCACCGTCAACCGTACAGTGCCGCGTGCTAGTGTGAAGCATGCCTGATGGTGCCGACACAGAGCCTTGTAGTAGTCGGCCGGGTGCGACGACCCGGCTGATCATAGTTTCCCCGCGCGTGGCGGGTGCGCCGTGTTGATCTTCACCGGCTTGCTCGCGATCGTGGCCCTCACCGTGGCCACGGGATATTTCGTGGCCCAGGAGTTCGCCTACATGGCGGTGGACCGGGGCCAGTTGCGGCAGATGGCCGAGGACGGCGACAAAGCCGCCGAGCGGGCCTACCTGGTGACGCAGAAGCTGTCGTTCATGCTGTCGGGCGCCCAGTTCGGCATCACCGTGACCGCGCTGCTCGCCGGCTACGTCGCCGAACCGCTGCTGGGTACCGGGTTGGCCGACCTGCTCGGGTTGACCGGTCTGTCCACGGCCGTGGCGGTGTCGCTGTCGATGGTGGTGGCGTTGGTGTTCGCCACGGTGGTGCAGATGGTGCTGGGCGAGCTGTTGCCCAAGAACTTCGCCATCGCCCGCCCGGAGCCGCTGGCCAAGGCGCTGAGCGCCTCCACCCTGGCCTACCTGAAGGTGGCCGGTCCGGTGATCCGGCTGTTCGACGCGACGGCCAACCGGCTGCTGCGCGCGGTCGGGATCGAACCGGTGGAGGAGCTGCCGCAGGGCGCCACGCCGGAGGACCTGCGCCAGATCGTCACCGACGCACACGCCGGGGGCCATCTGGACGCCGAGTTGTCCCGGTTGCTGGATCGCGGCCTGGGCTTCCGGGAGTTGGTCGCCGAGCAGGCCATGACCCCGCGCGTGATGGTGCACACCGTGCGCGCCGACGAGCCCGTCGTGCGGGTGGTGGAGCTGCTGGACACCGGCCACTCCCGCTTTCCCGTCTTCGGCGACGACCTGGACGACCTGCGCGGCGTCGTCGGGTTGGCCGAAGTACTGACCGTGGACCCCGACCGGCGCGTGGACGCCCTGATCGGCGAAATCGCCTCCCCCGCTCTGGTCGTGCCCGCCTCGCTGCCGCTGCCCGCGGTGCTGGAGCGGCTGCGGGCCGAGCGGCGGCAGTTGGCGTGCGTGGTGGACGAGTTCGGCGGCTTCGCGGGCGTGGTGTCGCTGGAGGACCTGGCCGAGGAGTTGGTCGGGGAGATCCACGACGAGGACGACGTGGTCGAGGACGTCATCGAGCCGCTGGGCGCGGGGGTGTGGCGGGTGCCCGGTCGGATGCGGGTGGACGAGATCGCCGACGTCACCGGTGTGGAGTTGCCCGAGCACGACAGCTACGACACGGTGTCCGGCCTGGTGCTCAGCCGGCTGGGCCGCACCGCCCGGGTGGATGACGAGATCGAGTTGGACGGGGTGTCCCTGCGGGTCACCGCTGTCAGGCGCAACGTGCCCGGCAGCGTGCTGCTCGCCACCCGCGCCGACGCCCGTACAGCCGACCGGGAGGCCGCCCGATGAGCACCACCTGGTCGTTGCTGATCTCCCTGGTGCTGCTGGTCGCCAACGCGTTCTTCGTCGCCGCCGAGTTCGCGCTCATCGCCGCCAAGCGGCACCGCCTGGAACAGGACGCCGAGACCAGCCGCGCCGCGCGCGCGGCCGTCGCCGGTATCCGCGAGCTGTCGCTGATGCTGGCCGGGGCGCAGTTGGGCATCACGCTGTGCACACTGGCGTTGGGCGCGTTGGCCAAGCCTGCGGTGGCCGATCTGGTCGACCCGCTGCTTCTCGCGACCGGTCTGCCTTCGGGGGTGTCCTACGGCATCGCGTTCGCCTTCAGTCTGGTGCTGGTGGTGTTCCTGCACATGGTCGTGGGCGAGATGGCGCCGAAGTCCTGGGCGATCAGCCATCCCGAACGCTCCGCGCGGTTGCTCGCGTTGCCGTTCCGCGCGTTCGCGCACTCCGTGCGGTGGATCCTCAGCGGACTCAACGGCGTGACCAACGCGTTGTTGCGGGCGATGAAGGTGCAGCCGCAGGACGAGCTGGCGCAGGCGCACCGGCCCGAGGACCTGCGGATGCTGGTGCGTCAGTCCGCCGAGCACGGTCTGATCCCCGAAGGGCAGCGGCGGTTGCTGACCCGGATGCTGCAACTGCAGAACACCACCCTGACTCAGGTGATGGTGCCGATCGAGGACGCGCTGAGCGTGTCCGAGCACAGCAGCGCACGAGCGGTCGAACGCCGTAGCCGCGAATCTGGACGTTCCCGCTTCCCGGTGATGGACGTGCACGGCCACTTCGTCGGCCTGGTTCACATCCGCGAGGCCGTGCGCGCCGCCGCGACCGGGCGCCGCAGGACCGCCCGCGAGATGATGGCCCCCGCGCTGACCCTGCCCGCCGCCATGCCGGTCGCGAGCGCGGTCACCGCGATGCGCGCCGACCGGGCGCAGCTGGCATTGGTGGCAGACGCCGAGAACCGGGTCATCGGCATCGCCGCGCTGGAAGACCTCCTCGAAGAGCTGATCGGCGACTTCGAGGACGAGACCGACACCCCGCTTCGCACCGCCCTCACACCCGCACCCTTCGGAAGGAACCCTTGATGTTCAAACGGATGCTCAGCGCCTTCGGCGTCGGCGGACCGTCCGTCGACACCGTCCTGGACACCCCGCACGCCACCCCCGGCCAGGTGATCACCGGCCAGGTCCGCATCCAGGGCGGCAGCAACGACGCCAACATCGACCAGATCGTGCTGTCGCTCGTGACGCGAGTCGAGGTCGAGCACGGCGACCACGAGTACGGCGGCGTGTCGGAGTTCCAACGCCTTACAGTGGCCCACAGCGTCCGTGTCCCTGCCGGTCAGCCGATGACGGTGCCGTTCCAGCTCCCGATCCCGTGGGAGACCCCGATCACGGCCGTGGGCGGGCAGCAGCTGCCCGGCATGACCGTGGGCGTGCGCACCGAGCTGGTCATCTCCGGCGCCCCGGACAAGGGCGACCTGGACCCCGTGCTGGTGGGCCCGCTGCCGTCGCAGGACCGGGTGCTGGAGGCGTTCGGGCAGCTCGGGTTCCAGTTCCGCTCCGCCGACGTCGAAGCCGGTCGCATCCACGGCGTCAACCAGGAACTTGGCTTCTACCAGGAGATCGAGTTCTTCCCGCCCGGTCAGTACGCGGGCAGGGTCAACCAGGTCGAGCTGACCTTCGTCACCAACCCGCACGAGCTCGTGGTGGTGCTGGAAGCCGACAAGCGCGGCGGCATGTTCTCCTCCGGTGGCGACTCGTTCGGCCGGTTCCACGTGTCGCATCAGGACGCGATGAACACCGACTGGGCCGGTGCGATCAACCAGTGGATGGCCCAGATCGCCGAACGCGGCGGCCACGCGGCGGGCTACCCGCAGCACGGCAACCCGGCCTTCGGCGGCCAGTCCGGTTACGGACAGCCGGGCTACGGGCACCACGGTGGCCACCACGACGACCATCACGGGCATCACCGTGGCTCGGGCGTGGGCGGCGTCGTCGCCGGCGCGGCGGCCGGCGTGGTCGGCGGCATGATCCTCGGCGAGGTCCTCGACGACGCGTTCGAGGGCGACGACGGCGGCGGTGAGGACATGGCCTTCGAGGAGTAACCGGACACCGACAGGGCAAGTACGGCTCACCCGAGCCTCGTGCAAGGAGTGGACATGCCCGTTTCCGGACTCATCAGTGCACTGATCGCGGCCTGATCATCGGTGCGCTGGGCCGACTCGTCGTGCCCGGCAAGCAGAACATCCCGATCTGGCTGACCATGCTGATCGGTGTGGTCGCCGCGATCATCGGCACGTTCATCGCCAACGCCCTCGGCGTCGGCGACACCCGCGGCATCGACTGGATCGAGATCGTCATCCAGGTCGCTCTCGCCGCGGGCGGCGTCGCCTTGGCCGCCGGCATGTACGGCCGCAAACGGGTCTGACACCCCACCAGACCGGCGCGGCAGGCGGCCACTCCCCCCTCCACTGCCTGCCGCGCCGCCCGTCTCCCGCTGCCCACACACGTAGAGCACCCGACGCCGGGATCGAAGAATCGGCCCGCACATGGACCGGACGTGGGACCGACCGCCGGACGGGCACACCACACGCAGCGGACACCGCACCGCGTCACCAGGCCCACGATCACCCGATCGCGCCACACACCCCCTCGGCGGGCCCCGTCCGCCCGAACCCTGCTCGACAGCACCGAAAGGACACGTGGGTGCAGTTCAACGAGGGCGCCGAACTCGACACCTCCCAGGTCACCGACCAACGCGGCATCGGCGGCCGGGCCGCCCTGGGCGGCGGCGGGCTCGGCATCGTCGGCCTGATCCTCTACCTGGTGCTCTCCCAGATCGGCGGCACCCCGCAACTGCCCGCCGGCTCCGGGTTCGGCGACGTGAACCGCGGCCAACAGGTCGGCTCCGAGGCCATCAGGACCAAGTGCCGCACCGGCGCGGACGCCAACCGCGAAGCCGACTGCCGCGCGGTGGCGTTCATCAACTCGATCCAAGCCTTCTGGACCGACCAGTTCGCCCGCTCCGGGCGCACCTACCAACCGGCGCAGACCAACTTCTTCTCCGGCGGCGTGCAGACCCGCTGCGGCAACGCCACCTCCGCCGTCGGCCCCTTCTACTGCCCCGCCGACGCCCAGGTCTACATCGACCTGACCTTCTTCCAGGACCTACAGCAGAAGTTCGGCGCCACCGGCGGCCCGTTCGTAGAGGCCTACATCCTCGCCCACGAATTCGGACACCACGTGCAGAACCTGCTCGGCACGTCCGACCGGGTGCGGACCCGCCAAGGCCCGAAGTCGGACTCGGTGCGGCTGGAGTTGCAGGCCGATTGCTACGCCGGCGCCTGGGCACAGCACGCCACCGCCACCCCCACCGCCTCCGGCACACCCCTCATCACCGGCGTCACCGAACAGGACGTCGCCAACGCCCTCGACGCCGCCGCCCGCATCGGCGACGACTACATCCAACGCGAACTCGGCGGCGGACGCGTCGACACCACCAAGTTCAGCCACGGCACCTCCGCCCAACGCCAGAAGTGGTACACCACCGGCTACCAGACCGGCGACCCCGCACGCTGCAACACCTTCGACACCGACAACCTCGGCTGAACCCCGCACCCCCGGCCGACCCGCTCCCACCCGACTGTGCGGGGCGGTATCGCCGATCCAGGCGGATCCACAACCCGCGACGGAGACGATCGACATGACGAACTCGACGTTGAGCAGGCCACGCGACAACCGCAGGATCGCCGGCGTCTGCGCGGGACTGGCCCAGCGGTGGGGCATGAAGCCCGGAACGGTCCGACTCCTGTTCGTCCTGTCCTGCCTGCTACCCGGCCCCCAGTTCCTGATCTACATCGCCCTGTGGATCATCCTGCCCTCCCGCTGACCACGGCCGACGACACTCGTGGCTGATACCGGACGAATCACCTGCAATGCGGCTACGCGATGTCCGTAGCCGTGCGGGGATTCCTGTCGTCGTGGGCGCGAAGGCGCATGGCCGAACACCTCCGGTCGGCAACGTCCAGGCCCAGCGCCGGATCGCGACACGCGGAACCACGTGGACCTGCCGCTGCACCAAGGACAGGACACCGTCCGTGTTCGGAGGTGTGTCGCGGGCCTCTGAACTCACCGTGAGCTTCCCCCGGTAGCCCGGTGGCTTTGATCCTCACCCCGTTTGGCGGAGTCGGGTTGCTGGAGTTCAGGCTACTGGAGCGATCCTGGCGTGTCGGAGTTCGTACTCGATCGGTGTGAGCATGCCGAGTGCGGTGTGGCGTCGGCGGCGGTTGTGGAACATCTCGACGTACTCGAACAGGGCGTTGGCCAACTCGAGGCGGGTGCGCCATCGTCGGCGGTCGAGCAGCTCGGTCTGCACGCGTCCCCAGAACGATTCGATCATGGCGTTGTCGTAGCAGTCACCGATCGAACCCATCGAGGGTAGAAGGCCGGATTCCTTGGCACGCCTGGTGAAAGTCCACGATGTGAATTGGACTCCGTGGTCGGAGTGGATCACCGTGTCCGACAGCGGGGACCGGTTCGAGATCGCCATGCCGAGCGCGTTCGTCGCCAAGGCGGCGGTCTGGCTGGAGTCGATCGACCAGCCGACGACGCGGCGGGAGTGCACGTCGAGCACGACCGCGCAGTACACCTTTCCCTCCCGGGTGGGATGTTCGGTGATGTCGGTGACCCACAGCTGGTTCGGCGCAGGTCTGGCGAAGACGCGGTCGACCAGGTCCACCGCGGTGGGCGTGTCGTGTTTCGGCCGTGGTCTGCGCCGGTTGGGCAGGCCCTTGATTCCGTTGCGGCGCATGAGAAGCGCGATGGTGTTGTGTCCGACCGTGATCCCGCGGCCGAGGGTGAGTTCGGCGTGCACTCGTGGGGCGCCGTAGACCTGGAACGACTCGACATGGATCTCGCGGATCAGGTCGACGAGCCAGGCCTGACGGATCGCCCGTGGCGAGGGCGCGCGGCCTCGCCAGTCGTAGAAGCCGGATTCGGACACTCCGAGCACGCGGCAGGCGAGTTGGATCGAACGCCCTTCGGAGGCGATCACCGTGACCACCTCGTACCGTCTTTTGGGGTGCTGCCCTCCTTGAGCAGTTCGGCGGCGCGCCGGTGGACGGCGATCTCGGCCTCGAGTTCGGCGATCCGCCGACGCGCCGCGACCAGCTCGGCGTTGTCGGTGCTGGTCGTCCCGGGCATCTGTCCGGTGTCGATGAGCTCCTGGCGGCACCAGGCGTAGATCGTCTGGTCGCTGATGTCGAGGTCCGCCGCGACCTGGGCGACACGGCGGCCGGACGCGATCAGGTCGAGCACCTTGCGCCGGAACTCGGGTGGGTACCGCTTGGGCATCGTGGGTTGTCCTCCGGGCTACTGAGATGAGTGATCATCCAGTAACCCGACTCCGTGCAACGAGGGGAGGATCAAAGCCACCGGGCTACCGGGGGAACCTCAGTGGCCTGGCCGTACTCAAGGCACTGCCCGCGTACAAGGACCAGGGCCGGCCGTTTCTCGCGTTCGTGTACGGCATCGCGGCGCACAAGGTCGCCGACGCCCATCGCGCCGCGGCGCGGAACCGATCCGAATCGGTGCCGGAAGTCCCGGACGGTCCCGACGCCGAGATCGGTCCCGAGCAGCGGGCACTCCGGGGTGAGTTGTCCGAGCGCATGGGCAGGCTCCTGCAAGTCCTCCCGGACAAGCAGCGGGAGATCCTCGTGCTGCGCGTCGTGGTCGGCCTGTCGGCCGAGGAGACCGCGGAGGCTGTGGGGTCGACTCCGGGAGCGGTCAGGGTGGCCCAACACCGCGCGCTGACACGGCTCCGCAAGGCACTGGACGAGGGCTACTGATGTCGATCAGCAGCGGGGCGGCCACCGCAGCAGTGCTCCCGCCCCTGGCTACCTCCATGTACCTGGCAGGAATGCCCTGGTACGCCTGCGTGGTCCTCGGTCTCTGTGCGCTAGGAACCCACGTCCTGCGGCAGTACTGGCTGTTCCGACTCGGCTGCAAGGCACTCGAGAAGTCGTCATCGGCGCAGGTGCCGGCGCTGGTGGCCGCCCTCGTCAACGATCAGGGAAGCCGAAGGCAGCGGCAGGGAACGAGGAAGAGGTAGACGACCGGTATCGACGACGAGACACCCGCCCGTGGGTGCCAGAACTCTGCACTCGGCTGCTGAGCTGCGGTGATCATGCACCATGGGCCAGGTGGCGCAGGGGCCGTGTCGCGTTAGAACACGCAGATCAGGTGGACGGTCGGGGTTGTCGACAACACCAGGCCGTCGCAGGCGAGGAAGGCTGAGGCCTTGCCGACGAAGGTGGTGGGGACGATGCGGCTGTCGGATGTCGGCCAGTCGCAGCACCGCAACGGCCGGTGGCTGTGGGGTACCAGCACTCTGCATCGGGGCATTGAGCTGCGTGATCGTGCATCACGGGCTGTAGGACATGGCCCTACAGCGTGGCGTTACGACTGCTGAACCTGATCTTTGTCCGGCTTGTCGACTGGCTGGCTCTGCTCGCCCGATCGTCCGCGACCAAGGATGTGCAATTGCCAGCGCTGCGGCATAAGGCCGCCGTAGCGCGCCGGACCAACCCCCGCCTGCGGACCGGACCGATCACACAGCGATCGCCGCACTGGTGCATCAAGCCGTGGCTGGTGTTCGATCATCGGGCGCCCTCCCGCGACGGCACCAGCCAGTTCACAAGGAAGCGGACCGGCACACGGTGATGACAGCCGAACCGACCCCGGCAAGACGTCGCACAAGTCGCCCCAACCGACTCGAACGGCAATCAACCGCACCCTACGATCTCTTCGGTGCGTACGAAGCCGGAACGATGCCTCTACCAGCGGAGATGTAATTACCGCAGGAAAAATGCAGTTATTGGGTGCCGTTGAATGCGATTCAATGCTGTTGAACGGGTCCGAGGGCTCCCATTCTGCTCCCACGACCCGCTCCCATGGGTTTCCTTGGGGCTCCGAGAACCAGTCGGATCAGGAACCGTGCTCGCGGTCGAACGACACCCAAGTCACCAGCAGGACGTCCACCCGGTCGTGCACGGCGAGCAGCAGGTAGGTGATCAACCCACGCCCCTGGCCGAACGTCAGGTGGAACAGCCCACCATCCGGATTGTCCGGGTTGAGCGGACTGCCCCGCTCGGGCACCAGGGTCAGGACTTCGAACGCCTCACCCAGCGCGACAAGCGCCTCGGACGGGAGTGCCCGGATCTGCTCTTGCGCGTCAGGATCGATGTCGAGGGTATACGCCATGATCGTCGTCGACCGCCACCTCACCAGTGGCGACTACAGACCCAACTCGGCCCGCAACTCGTCCCACGACACACTGCCCGGCCGGGAGGCACCGGCACGCCGGACTTCAACCGTGGCTTCCACCAGTCGACGGGCCGAGTCCGGATCCTCACGGGTGAGCAGCGCGACCCGCCGCCACACCTGCAAGGTCGACCGCAACTGGTCCAGACGCAGGGTCCGCCGGGCCGCGGTCAACGCGGCATCGAAAGCCGCGTCGAACTCGTCGGCGTGCTCGGGCAGCAACGCGGCACGGATCAGCTCCGGCGAGCCGAACAACTCAGCCGCCCTGCCATCTCCGACCCAGTCGGGCGCCGACTCCAGACCATCCGCATCCACCACCCGGCCGACAGACCGGTCGGACCGGGACGAGCGCGCAGCCGGAGTACCCACACCCCGGATGGTAGCCCCAACCACCGCCAACAGGCATCGAAGACACCACCACGCGCCCGCGCACCCCCGAGATCCACGCAGACAACACGCTGGACATCATGCCGATTGATGCGCTGGCGCGGTGCACAGCACGCCCCAAGCCAGACTGCACACCTCGGCGGAGGCTGCGGCGTGGACCACCGCCAGGCGCGACGACAGGTGCCACAGCCACACCGGTTCACCGAGCAGCACGAAAGCCATCTGACCTGCATGGATGACATTCCCGACAAGCACGGGGTTCAGAGCTGCGGTGCGTGGGCTGCACCTATGCGATAGCAGGTGCCGATGCACCATCCCGCCGTTTGGGCGGTCTAGCCCTCCGCCAAGGGTACGACCAGGTTACCGAGTTTCGTCGCGACCTGTTGTTGGCCGTAGAACTGGACCAATGAGGCGCGTAGTTGATCTGCCGCGTCGAACGCGACAAGAGGCAACTCATTGCTGAGCAACGCGAGGTTGTGCGCGAACTGTTCGGCCTCACCGGTCTCGTCGACCGCGCCAGGATGCTCAGCCACGAGTTCATAGGTCCTGGTCACCTCGAATGCGTTCCACAGCGATCGAGCATCCACGCCGCCGTCCTCCCGGGACGGATCATATTGTCTCATCCTGGCTGCGGCGTCCCGGCGAGCGGCCTCACAACGTGGGTCTTCCAGCGGTGTTCGTAGCAACTGTTCGAGAGCTGCATGTGGATCTGGCAGGCGTGTTGCCGATGGTGCCCTTTCGAAGCGCCTGAGCGATGGATGCGGGAACTGCAGGGCGACATGGATCAACGCCTCCCTTTTGCCGCCGTCAGCAGAACGAAACAAGGCCCTGAGGTAGTTGCGGGCGACCGCCTGAACAGGACTGACTCTATCGGCGAACTCGGCGAGCACGATGGCACCCGACAGAAGGGACCAATCCCCTCCATGCACCGCTCGCCGCAGCATCGGGATGATCAACTCCTCAAGCTCAGGATCGCGATCGAGCATGGGGTGAAGCGTGGCCGCCAGATTCTCCGTATATTGGTTTGGAGGTTGGTCGATCAGAGTCATAGCACGCTTCACGATCGTGCGCTGTATGCCCCGCGCGCGAACAGCGGTGTCGTCGTCGAGCATGTCGAGAGCCAGGCGACTACCCGGAGTGATGATCATCGCCAGTGGCGAGCTGGTGTCGATCTCGTCCAGAATGGCGACCAAGCCATGTCGCAGATGCTCGCTGTGCCTGAAGATTCGTCCAGCCGCTAGCAACCACGTGTTTCGCCAGTGCGCAGATGGGGCGAGAGCCTTCATACGACGGAGCACGTCATCGTCTGGCCCGGTGGCGACGGCACGAGCTGCCATGAACTCCTGCAGACTTCGAACGTCGAAGCCCACGTGATCTTGAGCGATCGGCGCGAGTAGCACGAGGCGGTGTGTCGCCGCAGCCACTAGTTGAGCCGCCAAGCGCTGGGCCTCCAGGTCGCCGATCCCCTCTCCGCGCAGCCGTCTGCGGGTTAGATTGTCGAGTTCCGCTAGCGAAACAAGCGAGTCGCGGTCTGGGTTCTGCTCGCTTCGAGCGTGTAGGAGTAGGCCCACCTGTTGATGAAGAGCGTTGATGTCGTTGCGGTGTTGCTCCAGGAGGCTCGCGGTCGGGCCTCCCTTGGACACTTCGCGGGTGTAGATTGTGTCGTAGTATGACTCGAACAGGCTGTAGCGACTATCGGGGACGCGTGCCTGTCGTTCGAGCAGGAGCGTCATGATCGTCACCTGCAGCGGCGTTCGCATAAGCCGCGCGGTAATGTGCTCCTTCGCCGCTTGGCCCAGACGCGATGCCACCTGTTCCGCCAGATCGGGGTCGTCACGATGCCTGACTTCAGATAGGTGGAGGCCATATTCGATAGCCTCCGTGACCTCCAAAGCGCGGAGGGTCACGTGCTCGAACTGATGCACGGAGAACTCATCGTTGTAGCCCTGAGGTCTAGTCGTCCCAACGACGAACAGATCGGCATCGACGTCCGCAGCAGCGATGAGAAACTCGTTGGTGCGCTGCTCGACGGCATCTCGAGCACTTGGAGCAGCGACCTCATCAAGTCCGTCCAGGATCAACAGCCACGGCCACGATCCAAGCCACGAACGCATGTGGTGTGGGCCGACATAATGATCCAGTCGTTTGCTCACTCGCTGAGCAATGAAACCAAGAAGGGTCAGCTCGCGATCGCGCGAGACAGCTTCGCCGTAGTCGTTGAGGTTGATAGCGATCGGCCATCGCCGGCAACGCGGCTCTGGCAGCCCCAGTTCACGGAGCCGATCGCGCACAGCGCCAAGCACTGGCCCTGACGGGCCAAGGCGATGTGGTGGACGGTCCGCAAGCAAGGCTGCGCGATACGCCTGGGCTAGCAACTGAGTTAAAGTCGATTTCCCTTGTCCAGGGCCTCCGACCAACGCCAGATGCGAAATCGTGCCCCGGCGAGCACTCGGACGCATAATCGAGTCGCCTCGACTAATCGCGTCACGTACCACTAGCACATCGTCACGGCTCGCGGTCACTCCAGGCAGGTCCACACCGATTTCGGATAGCTTGAGCTTCTCGTTTTCCGGGCTCCCAGCTTGGTTAAGACGAACCCACTGGCTCGCAAAGAGCTCGGAGGATGCGTGCCGGCCGGCCGCCACGCCAACCTCAACGACCTCCTCGGACAACAAATGATGCAGACGCTCCAACACATCGCCAGGTGTGATGAAGCCGCCGAACGCGTGCCGAATATCGGTGAAGTTATCCAGATAGCGACAGATTTGATCTCCGCCCCAAACGGCCCAGCCCTGCAGACCGAGTGCGTCGGCGAACGACCCGATCAGAGTGTTAACAGCGTCGATCCCCCCAGACTCGGGCACACTCGAGAGCCAGACGTTGGTTGTGAAGATAACATAGTCCGGAACCCGACTCTTCGACCTGTTAGATGACGGATTTTTCCACTTTTCGAGCTCTTTCTTGATCTCCCTCACTATCCATCGGTTGTCCTCGGTAGTGTCGGTCAGCCGCTCTCTGAACTTCGCCTGTACGACACCAAATCCCCTCCAAGTACCTGTCGGAGACGGGCCGGGGTAATCGACAAGGCCGTCAAACGTGGCCTCGCGACCTCCGTCTGGGCCGCTGCCGAACACCGTCACACCGGGACCGAGCACACGGATCGCAAGAGCTTGCGACAGATGCTCGAACTCTCGGCCGCCGAGTCGCGACAAGTCGTAATCCACGGTCCTATAGTGCCCCGTTCCAGTTCGAGCGGCCACTAACCCGACGCTGGCTGGCCGTGCTTCGTGTCGGTTCTGTGACTTTCAGCAGGCTTGTGGCAACCGGTCACGCGACCCGAAGCTCGCCGCCGCCCAATGCGTTGCCGCACGGTGGTGAAGCACCAGTTGTCGCCGTCCGCGTCGCGCGGTCGGTGATCTCCAGGTAGCTGGCCTCGAGGAATCGGCCCAGCAGCTCCTCCGCCACCACATCGTCGACATCGAGCACATCCACAGCGACCATGACCGGCTTGAGCGACGTCCGGGACGCCTTCATCAGGTCCCTCGCCTGGACCGCAGGCGCCCCTCAACGGCTTGGTCCTTCGACAGTCGCATCGTCCACGTGTAGTACGGGTCATCACCGCACGGCTCGCCTGCGGGCGCGACGCAGCTGGTAGGGGTCGACCAGCTGCGCAGGAAGAGCGGCCTCGGCGCAGGGCGTCGCGCAGCGTGGCATGCCCGCCCAGATCGGCGATGCCCGCCAGCAGCTCCCAGGCCAGGTTGGGCCGGGCGCGGCCATCGTTGACCACGCCGTAGGCGCGCTGGGTCCAGGCACGGTACGCGAAGAAGTCCTCGGCGGTGAGCCGGTCCAGGTCGCGTCCGGTGTGCAGGACCATCTTCGACAACACCACCAGAGCGTTGGCGCGCACCTGACCAGCTACGCCCAGCGCGTCGGCGTTGCGCTCCACCCGCTCGAACAGCTCCGGACACAGCAACTGCCGCGCCCACTCGAACAGGCGCGCGGCGTAAGCGCAGTTCAGACCGCGTGGCCGACTTCTGACACCCCACAGGTTGAGCGGCGAGCGGCACCTCGTCAGCCGCTACCTCGGCCTGGACTTCAGCGCCCGACTGGTCGACGTGGCCCGGTCGCGGCTGGCACCGCGACTGCCGGAGGCAGCCGCCTTCGGCACCTGGGACATGGAGCGGCGACCGACCGACCGGATCGAGGCGTGGCGCGGTCCCGGGACCGCCCTCGTGCTCCTGGTGGGGAACACGCTCGGCAACGTCGAGGACCCCGTCGACACGCTGCGGAACGTGTTCGACAGCTGCCGGGAGGGGGATGTGCTGGTGCTCGGCCTGTACGTCGCCCCGCCGGAGGGCACCGACGAGCTGCCCGTCTACTACTCGGCGGAACCAATCCGCGACATGATCATGGAACCGCTGCGGGCGGCCGGTCTCGACGACTCGGACGTGACGTTCACGTCCCGGTTCGTCGACGACGAGGTCGTCGTGAACGCGCGACTGAACCGGGACGTCCGTCCGCTGGGGGTACCCCTGTCCCGAGGTGAGAAGTTGCGCTGCTTCAGGTCCAGGCGCTTCCGTCCGGCAGGTGTTCGCGAAGTGCTGCGCGGGACCGGGTGGGAAGTGGTGGAGCACGACGTCGACGCGGCGATCGGACACATGGTGGTGACCGCTCGGAGAACGGCTTCCGCGTCGTCCCGCGCCGCGCGGTGAAACCGCTCCCCCTGATCGCAGTCCAGGAGATAAAGCCCTTGCCGGATCGCCTCCAAGTGCTCAGCACCATCTACCAGGCCGATCGTGCCGATCGCGCCACGACTTTCAACGTCAGCCTCGCGACGATGGCCGCCGCAGTGACCTACCTCGTCGGAACGGTCGCCTTCTACGACAAGCTGGACTTGCTCGGGTGGGTCATCTCGCTGCTGCCGTTCCCATTGATCTGCGTCGCGGCCTTCCACACGATGCTGGTCAACCTCGCGGCCGTGCGGGCGCGATCCATCCTGCACCTGGAACGCCACCTGCTCGACAGCGTCGACACGTCCCTGGAGCGCGCCGTGGTCGGGGCCACGGCGACCGAGTCGCACACCAACATCCACACCGCGGCGGCGTACCAGCGTGTTGCGATCCTCATCGCCTACGGCGGCGTCGGGGTCGTCCACGTCGGCTACGCCGTGCTCATGCTGTGGAAGGCCGCTCGACACCTCTCGGGGTGGGTCGCCGTTCCGGCGGTCGTATACGCAGCCCTGCTGGCGCTCATCGGCATCGCGTGGAAGGAAGGTTTGGCGCGCTTGGACTTCCGCGACGAGGTCGGTGATCGCGCCACGGCGTGAACTGATCAGGGAGCCCCGGTGGGATGACCGCGGGCCGTGCGCAACGCACGCGAGATGCCCCGCGCCGCCTCCTGCACCTCGACCGGCGCGTGGGCGAGCAGGACCAGGCCCACGCCGGTCACGTGCAGGGCGAACCGGCCACCCACCCTGTGGGGTGTCAGAACTCTGCACTGGGATGCTGACCTGCGACGATCGCGCGTGCTGGACCTCCAGGGCATGATCGTGGGGTGTGGCGTTACGACTGCTGTACCTGATCTTCGTCCGACTCGGTGACTGGCTGGTTCTGCTCGGCCGGTCCTCAGCGGCCAAGGACGTGGGGTTGCTGGTACTACGGCACGAGGTCGCCGTGCTGCGCCGAACCAACCCTCGCCCGCGGTTGGACTGGGCCGATCGTGCGGTGCTCGCCGCGTTGGTGCGACGCCTGCCCGGCTGGTTACTGGAACACCGGTTGGTGACACCGGGCACCCTCCTACGCTGGCACCGACGCCTGGTCGCGAAGAAGTGGACCTACCCCCACCGCACCGGCCGCCCACCGGTCGACGACGCCGTCGTGGCGTTGATCGAGCGAATGGCGCGGGAGAACCCCGGCTGGGGCTACCGCCGGATCCAGGGCGAGCTGCTCAAACTCGGCCACCGGGTAGCCGCGTCAACGGTTCGCCGTGTGCTCAAGCGCCTGCGGGTACCGCCCGCGCCTCAGCGTGACACCGACATGTCATGGCGCAGATTCCTGCGCGCCCAGGCAGCCAGCCTGTTGGCCTGCGACTTCTTCCACGTCGACTGCGCCGTCACCCTCAAGCGCGTCTACGTGTTCTTCGTAATGGAGGTCGCCACGCGTTACGTGCACATCCTCGGCACCACCACGAACCCGGACGGCCCCTGGACCACGCAACAAGCCCGCAACCTGCTCATGGACCTCGGCAACCGGGCCGACGACTTCCGGTTCGTGATCCGAGACCGGGCCGGACAGTTCACCGTATCGTTCGACGCCGTCTTCTCCGATGCAGGCATCCAGGTCGTCAAGATCCCACCACGGTGCCCGCAAGCCAACGCTTACGCCGAACGGTTCGTCGGCACCGTCAGACGCGAAGCCACCGACCGACTGCTTATCATCAACGAACACCACCTACGGACGGTGCTGGACCGCTACGCGGCCCACTACAACCACCGCCGCCCACACCAAGCCCTACAACTCGTACCACCGCGACCAGACCTGCCGATCGCAGAGCCGGGCTACACCTCGATACGTCGCCGACCAGTCCTCAGCGGCCTGATCAACGAGTACGAACCCACAGCAGCCTAATCGCAGGTCAGAGCACGTGGCCCACTTTTGACACCCCACAGCCGATTCCTGCATCGCCGCCGACGCCAGCCGCACATCGTCCGCGGCTACTTCCAGGCACCGCACGTCCGCTACGCCTTCATGTAGGCAACCGAACACTTTCGGTTCAAATAGGGTCCAAGGTTCACCCAAGGTCATAAGCGCACCCTTTGAGAGCCGGAACGGAGCGGGGGTTACCGTCCGGCGGCGACGGAGCCGGTCGAGGCGGTGCGACCCAGCGCACACGCCTCCCGGCTCCGTCCATCCCGGAGTCGATCTTCGCAGCGGTCGTGATTCGGTAAGCGCGCCATTTCGCAGAGCGCCATCAACCCGGACAGGGAGCGTCGAAAGGTACGCCGGGGAAGTGGACGTCCCAATCCTGGGCGGTCAGCCGCGGGTGGGCGAGCCGGCAGATCCGGTCGGCGATGCTGTCCAGGTCGAGGTCCCAGAACCTGATCGTGTAGTCGTTGCCGACGGTCACCGCACCGCGGCGGTCGGGAGTGAACGCGATGTCGTTGATCGTGCCATCGTGGGCCCGGAACGCGGCCACCTCCACCGGCGCGCGCAGATTCTCTGCATTCCACAGTTGGAGCGTGCCGTCCTCTCCGCCTACGAGGACTCGTTGCGTCCCCTCGTCCACGGCCACCGCTGCGGCCACGAGACTTCCGAGTTTGATCGCATCGGCTGGTTCCAACTGCTCGTACTCATCACCGATCGGCCATATGTGTGCCGAATCCGTCCCGTCTACGGTTATCAGGTTTCCCCGGCCGTCGAACGTTCCGACAGGCTTCCCCCTCCCGAAGGACGAAGACGTCGTGAAGGGTGGAACCAGGGCTAATTGCGCAACCTTCGGGTTTTCCACCGAGTAATCCAAGGAAAACACATCTATTCCATATGAGTCGAGCAGGACGATGCGGCGCAACGAGTTGTCGAGGATCACTCGACGACCAGGCCCGAGAGTGAAGTCCTGTCGAGGTGTAACGTCACGCCCGACCACCCGGAAACTGCCCCTTTCTCTTATTTCCAGACGACTGTCAGGCCCACCATAGGTGACGACATACTTATTGTCCGAACTGAATCCTATCAACGTGGAAAATCCACGGAAAGCCAACTCCGGACGACTCGTGATGTCCCAGATCTCCGCGTTTTCCTCCAGGTCATCCGTGACGACACCGAGCAGTTTTCCATCCGGGCTCAGAGTGACCTGCTGGCCGGTGCCCACAGGCCCCAGCTTCGAGACCCTGTGCATGCGCCTATGCGGTTTTCCCACGAAGACCTCGATACTTCCGTTGACCAGTTCGACAACCGTCCGGACTGTCTTGCCATCACCTCCTGACGCGATCGATCGCGCCTGCACCCGGTGGCCGGAGGTCGGGGTACCGACGAGGTCGACCAGGCGGGCGGTATTGTCGCTGGAGCCGCTGACGAGGGCGTCCCCACTTCGGGCGAAGGCGAGCTCGGTGATGGTGTCGGTGTGGCCGTCGAAGGTGAACGCGTCCTGCGGGTGGTCAGGATCGGACAGGTCGACGAGGCGTACGGTCTTGTCGGCTCCGGCCGTGGCGAGGGTCTGACCGTCCGGGGAGAATGCGATCGCCTCGATCGTCCCGGTGTGGCCAGTCGTCGTGGCGCGAAGTTGGAATTCCGCATCGGGGCCGATGTCGGTGAGCTGGAGGGTTCGCGCGGAGTCGGTCGCCGTCGCCAGTGCGCGGCCGTCCGGGCTGAACGCAACAGCGGTGATCTTGTCTTCGACCCGCCAGTCCTTCAACTCGACGGGTTGTCGGGGTTCGGCCACGTCCCACAGGTGCAGGTCGTGGCCGCCGCCTGTCACCAGGACTACTTTGCGGTCGGTGCTCATCGCGAACTCGACATCTACTACTTCGATCAAAGGTTCGAGTTGACTGCGGCGGGGAACCTGAACTGATCCGACGGGGACGGGGGTGTCGAGACGCGAGAGGTCCCAGAGCGATACCGTTGCTTCAAGGTCGGAGCTCCACCCGTGGTTCACCGCCAGCAGCCGGGAGGTCGAATCGAACGCGACGCTCCTGGCTACCGGTGAGGTGCCGACGACGACGAGCGTGTTCACCACAACCGCAAGTGTCGGCTTCCTCGGGTCGGTGACATCCCAGAGGTACACCAATCCGGTAGAGCCGCTCGCGGCCAGTGTTCGGCCGTCCGGGCTGAACTCCACCGTTCGTGGACCCATTCCGTCCAACCGGTTCTCAGGGTGGTCCGGCTTGGGCAGACTCGCCGTCTTGGTCACATGGGCGGGGTCGGAAACGTCCCACAGCTCGATCGTTCCGTCCGATTCGGGGCGAATGCTCGCCAGCAAGTCCCCCGTGGCTGTCGCCGCGACTCCCGCAGCGGCCACCCGAGCCTCGACAGGCTTGGTGAAAGCGCCGAACAGGGCGTTGCGGCTCTCGGGTATGGGAGCGAGCCGGTGTGCAGCCAGGGTCAGCTGGAGGGAGAGCGCGGGATCGGAGTCGCGGATGGCCTCGGCATCGACGAGTGCCTTGTGAACCAGGGCGATGTTGCGCTGCTCGGTGGCCGTGCGCTGGGCGCGTACCGCGTAGACGAGTGCGGTCGCGGTGAGGAGCAGCAGCGTCGACAGGAGCGCGACGAACTGCCGGAGACGACGTGTCCTGCGTCGAGCCGCACGGACCAGGTGTCGTTCGGCCGCGGTGCTGGCGTCGAGGAACGAGGACTCGGCCCTGGTGAGCACGCGGTTGCCGGACGTGGCCCACTCCTGGGCTGCGGTCAGGCGGGCGCCGCGGTAGAGCGCGCCGGGATCGTTGTCCAACTCCTCCCACTGCCGCGCTGCCTCGCTAAGCGCGTGGTGCAGACGCAGTGCGTCGCGGTCGTCGTCCAGCCAGGTGCGCAGCCGCGGCCAGGCGTTGACCAGAATCTCGTGGCTGAACTCGACGGTGTCGTGGTCGAGGGTGATCAGCCGGGCGCGCGCGAAGCGGTCCAGCAGGACGTCGAGCTCGGGGCCCGCATCCAGCTCGGTGATCGTGACCCGTCTCTTGGTGTCCTCGTGCCCGTCGCCGAGGGCGGTGAGCCGGGTGAACAGGTCACGCGCCAGGCGTCGGCCCGCGTCGTCCAGGTCGGCGTACAGCGCCTCGGCGGTTGTCGACAGTGCGCCCTGGATACCACCGGTGGCGTGGAAACCGGCCAGCGTGAGGGTGTTGCCCTTGCGACGTCGCCACGTCTCTCTCAGCGCGTGCGACAGCAGGGGTAGCGCACCTGCACGGGAGTGGGTATGGGAGACCAGGTGGGTCAGCAGGCTGCTCTCCACCGCGCACTGGGCACGATTGGCCGGATGGGTGATCGCCCGACGTAACTCCTCGACGGTCATCGGGCCGACGGTGAACTGGGCATCTCTCATCGCCTCGACCAACGCGCCGTGCACACTGCAGTGGGCGAGGAAGTCCGCCCTGATACCCAGCACGACCCGAACACGACTGTCCTGGGAACAGGCTGCGTAGGTCAGAGTCGTAATGAAGGTGTCGCGTTCATCCTGGTCGCTGCACAGCGTGAAGACCTCCTCGAACTGGTCCACTACGATGATCAGGTCGGCCGAGGGGGACGTGTCTTGCAACGCGCGCGTCGCGATCTCGTTCAGACCCCGGCGGCCGGCGCGCAAATCGGCGAGAACCTCATCCGAGGGGATGCCCAGGAGTGAGGCGAGACCGGTGGCGATCGCATCCATCGGATGCATGCCGGGGGTCAACAGCAGTACGTGGCCTCCTCCGGATGACAGACGTGGCAGGAGCCCTGCCCGGAGCAGGGAGGACTTACCCACTCCTGACGCGCCGAACACCGCTAGGAAACGTCGGTTCGCGACCCGCGTCGCCAGGTCGTCGGTGAGCCGTTCCCGACCGAAGAACCAGTCGCCGTCCTCTGGACCGAAAGCGGACAGGCCGAAGTACGGGGCCGGTCCATCGTCGTCCACCGCCGTTTCGGCGACGTTCGGCGTTACGGCTTCGACGGCGGCTTGGTTCGCGGCCAGTTCATGCCAGCGCCGCTGCCACTCCTCCACATCTCCGTCGCAGACCCGGACGTAGGCCAACGTCACCGCCAGACTCGGCAACGCCCGACCGGACGCTGCGTCGGAGAGCGTCGTCGTGGAATAACCCGTCCGGCGGGCCAGTTCGCGATAGGTCGACCCACCCGCCTCCTGACGCAAAGCCCGCAGAGCTGCGGCGAACGCCGTTAACGGACCCCCGTCCGGGTCCAGTGGTCGTTCGGCTCGTGGCATGACTCTCCCTGATGAACACCTGGTCACCGCGCTCGCGCATTGTCCGGTCTGTTGACGCTCCGGCGCCGGACAACGAACAGCTGTTACCAGTAGGAACTGCAGGTCACCCCGCCTCTTCGTCGTCATCGACCGCTGCGGCGGTGGTGATCTCGAAGCCGTCAAGACGACCAATGGTGAGGAGAATGATGCCACTCGAGTTCGGTGTGCTGGGGGAAACCGTCGTCCTAGCACAGGCGCACACCATCCTGCTCGGGCATGCCATGCAGCGGTCGGTCATGAACGTGCTGCTCGTCGAACCCAATCGACCGCATCCCGTCGACCGTCTGGTGGAAAGAGTGTGGGGAGAGCGTGCGACGCGTGCCGCCAAGGCGACTCTCTACAGCTACCTCTCCCGTTTGCGACACATCCTCACCCCCATGCCCAAAGTCCACATCACCCGCCGCGACAGCGGTTACGTCCTGAACGTCGACGAAACCACCATCGACCTCTACCGATTCAGGTCCCTGGTCTCATCAGCACGCAGGTCCACAGACGAGACGGCCCTGCCGTTGCTCGACAGCGCGCTGGCGCTGTGGCGCGGCGAAGCGCTAACCGACCTGACCAGCCCATGGGCAGACCATATGCGCACTGCCTTGGAATACGAGCGCATGGCCGCCGAACGACACCGCATCGACGCCGGACTGCGCCTCGGCATGCACCTGACGCTGCTACCCGACCTCGCCGCCCTCGCAACCGACCATCCACTCGACGAACACCTCGCCGGAAGCCTCATGCTCGCCTTGACCCACTGCGGACGGCGCGCCGAAGCACTCGCCCACTACCACACTCTGTATCACCGACTCGATCGCGAACTCGGCATCGTCCCCGGCTCGGAGGTAAGAAAAATCCATCGGGAGATACTCTCCGGAACCATCGAATGAACTCGCGTCACCATCTTTTGCGGGGTACACGAGGTGGAGATATTTGCCCGATTGGATCGACTCCTGTCGCAGTTTCCAGGTCCATACATCCGGGCAACTGTACGGCACTCTTCTGGCTTGTTGCCACCATCACACACAGGGAGCCATTTTGAGAAATGGTCACTACTGGCGGCGCGCCGCCGCTGACGAGCAGCGATTACGGGGCCGGGACGTCCTTTGCGGGTCGCCAGGCCGTCGCGACCGTCCCGCCCGTAGGTCCGCCACCAGGCGGCCAGCGAATATTCGGAGACCCGCAGGCACCACGATCCTGCTGCGGGTCCGCCGCCCCAGGACGCAGCCGTCACTACCCACGAGGTCGGCGTCGCCGGAGTCGTCCCCACCCGGCCGGCCGTCTGCTCGCCGAGCCGTCACTGCTGCGGACCCTCAGCCACGCCGACGTCCCGCCCTGCGGTGCGGCGCCGAGCACGATCCACCCGTCCTCTCTCACGCGATCGGGCCTCCTGCCGGGTGCCGGCGCGCCGAAGCCGCGTACGAGGCAGGCGCCGCGCGCGGGCGATCGGGCTCCTCCTTCCCGCTGACGCCCGCCCCTGCCCGGCACGTCGCGGTGACGTGCCCTGCCATCCCGGTCACCCCCTCGGTGGGTGTGAGGCCGGGGAACAGTCGTGAAGGAGAACTCCCATCGTGTCGCGTTCCACCGTGTCGCGTCCCGGCGAGCGGCGAGGACTGATCGGGCGGGCTTTGCTGTCGCTGATCGTCCTGGCCCTATCCGCCTACCTGTTGTTGACCACCGCGCCGCGCCTGGGGCTGGATCTGCGCGGCGGTACCCAGATCGTGCTGGAAACGCACGATTCACCCACTGCCGAGGCCGACGCCCAGGCCACCGACCGCACACTGGAGGTGCTGCGCCGCAGGGTCGACGCCCTCGGGGTGGCCGAGCCGATGCTGGCCCGCTCCGGCGACAACCGCATCATCGTGGAACTGCCCGGCCTGCAGGACCCGGCCGAGGCCATCGAGGTCATCGGCCGCACCGCCCAACTGACGTTCCACCCGGTCCTGGCGGTCGAACCACCCGGCGGAACACCGACGCCGGCGGACCCCAATGGCAGCCTGGTCCTGACCGACGAGTCCGGCGAGCACCTGCGGCTGGGACCCGCCGCGCTCACCGGCGACGGCGTCGACAAGGCGCTGTCCACACCCAACTCGCAGGGAGCAGGCTGGCTGGTCTGTGTCGACTTCCGCAACGCCGCCGCGGAGTCGTGGCGGAAACTGACCGCCGACGCGGCTTGCGCCGCACCCGGCGACCCCGTCGGCGCATCGCCATCGTGCTCGACGACGAGGTCGTCTCGTCCCCGCAGGTCGACCCGTCCGTCGGGTGCCGGGCGGGCATTGTCGGCGGCTCGACCCAGATCACGGGCCGGTTCTCCCAGGCGGAAGCCAACGACCTCGCACTACTCATCAACGCCGGTTCACTCCCCGTCCCGGTGGAGATCATCGAGCAGCGCACCGTCGGTCCCACGCTCGGCGCCGCCGCGATCGACGCCAGCGCCCGCGCCGCGGTGATCGGGCTCGCGCTCACCGCGTTGTTCCTGGTGGTGGTGTACTGGCTGGCCGGTGCGATCGCGGTGCTGGCGCTGCTGTGCTACGCCGCCGTCTCCTACGCCGCGCTGCTGGCCATCGGCGCCACCCTCACCCTGCCCGGCCTGGCCGGGTTCGTGCTGGCCATCGGCATGGCGGTGGACGCCACCGTGCTGGGGTTCGAACGCGCCCGCGAAGAACACGCCGCCACACCGGGCACCCTGTTGCCCAGAGCCGTCGACCGAGGCTTCCGGGGCGCGCTGTCGGCGATCGTCGACTCCAACGTCACCACCCTGCTCGCCGCCGGACTGCTGTTCTGGCTGGCCTCCGGCCCGGTCCGCGGCTTCGGCGTCACGCTCACCATCGGCGTGCTGGCCTCGATGTTCACCTCCCTGGTGCTCACCCGCGTACTGCTGTAGGCAGCCGCACGGACCGGGCTGTCCCGGCACGCCCGGCTGAGCGGCCTGACCCATGAAGGACGGGTCCGGCGATGGGTCAACCGCCGCGACCCCGACTTCCTGTCCCGACCCGGCCGCTGGCTCACCGGTGCCGCGGTCGCGATGGGTGTGGCCCTGGCCGGGCTGGTGGTCATCGGGCCGACCCTCGGCGTGGAGTTCACCGGCGGACGGGTACTCGAATACACCACACCCGCCAGCGTGGACGTCGAACGAGTCCGGTCCGCGACCAGAAGATCGGCCCGAGCCTGGGCGCGGAGCTGCGCACCAAAGCGCTCATCGCGCTCGGACTGGCCGTGGTGGCCCAACTGGCCTACCTCGCCGTGCGGTTCGACTGGCGCCTCGCCCTGGCCACGGTCATCGCGATGGCCCAGGACGTCCTCCTCGTCGTGGGCATCTTCGCCTGGCTCGGCAAGACCTTCGACGGGGTGTTCCTGGCCGCGCTGTTGACCGTCATCGGCTACTCGGTCAACGACACCGTCGTCGTCTTCGACCGCGTCCGCGAACTCCGCCGACGCGACCCGCGGGAGTCCTTCGCGCGCATCATCGGCACAGCGGTGCTGCAAACCCCGCCCCGCACCGTCAACACCGGCATCGGCGTCCTGTTCGTGCTCGGCACCCTGCTGGCGCTCGGTGACGGCTCGCTGGCCGACTTCGCCCTCGCCCTTCTCCTCGGACTGAACACCGGCACCGCCTCCACCATCATCACCGCAGGACCGGTGGCCATCCTGCTCGACCGCCGCCACCCCGGCGCCGTACGCACACGCCGCGCTCGCATCCCCAGGCGCGGCGACGGCGCGGTGGTCTGATCGTGAACCGATGGGCGGGTCCGTGTCGGCATGTCGGCACGGACCCTCTGTCATCGCCGGCCACAACCGAACAGGCATCGGCACGCAGAGCGCCCCGGAGGCATTGTGCCGCCGGCCGCGACACGTAGGCTGTGCGCACCTTGGAAGAGTGCGTTGATGCCGCAAGGAAGGGTCGAGCGGGTGCGGGCAGCGGAGAGGACGGGCCGGCTCGGACTGCTGCTCGCCCTCCTGCTTGTGCTTCTCGGCGTGAGCGCGGTCGTAGCTACGGGCGCAGGCAACGGACATGGCGGGCCGCATCAGGCAGCGCGGCATGGGACACCCGTGCTCGGAGAATCGGTGTCGGTCGCGCCGTCGATGAACGACGACCTCCACGACTGGTTGCGGCTGTCGATGGCGGCGCGGTGTGCGCCGGCCACGGCGGTGCCCGAGACCTGGTGGGCCGTGTGCCCTCGCGCGACCGGCGGGTGCGCCTCGCAGGGCCGGTGGATTTTCGGCGAGGTCGGTGGCACCGGCACGGTCAACGCGGAGCCGACACCGCAGTCGAGCCGGGCACCCCCGTTCGCGTGAACCGGACGAGCCGGACCTGAAGCCGCTCTGACAAGCCTGCCGCGTGCGCCCCCGGCTGAGGGTGGCGCGGTGGACCGCTTGTGGGCGTCGACATCGTGTTCTTCTCCTGTGCCGGGTACGTCACGTGCCGACGCCAGAGTGGTCGTGGTGGCGGTGGTCGGCGGTCGGTGCCCGGCATGACCGCAACTTCCGTGAGGACCCGTACATGCAAATTGTCGTGCTCGCTCTGCTCGCCGTCATGGTCTTGGCCGCGGGTGGCCTGATGGTGAGGATGTTCGTCAAGGACGAACCGTTCTACGGCGCTGTGGCGCTCGGTGTCCTGACCGGCCCGGGTAGCCTGCTGGCGCTCGCGCACATGGCCGTGGCCTAGCGCCAAGGTGCCCCGGTGGCGTTGTCGATCCGGCAACGCCACCGGCTCGACAAGCCAGTGTGGCGGCAGTCCGGTCCACGCGACGGACCGGCCGGACTGCCGTCGAGTGCGGCAAGATCCTGGGACGCCTACCTGCTTCAGAAGCCGGATCGCCAGAACCGCAGGTCGTGCCGGCGGCGCCACTTCGCGGTCAGCCTCGTGGTCGTCGGCGTCGAGGGTTGGCTGCGGTGTGGGAGGTCACGAGCGCGGCGGTGCGATTAGGTGCGCGTGGTGGTTGCTGGCGGTCCTGTCGGCGTGCGACTTTCGGTCGTCATCGCCGGGTGTCGGTACGTGGATCGTGGTCGGCGACGGCTGTGAGGTGCTCGTTTCGGCCTGGGCGGCGTCGGCGACCGCTGCCGCTGCCGCCTGCGCCGCATGGTCGGCCGCACGGTCCGCGAGATCGTCGGGGACAGCGGTGTGACGGGTGGCCGGGGACTTTGGCAGGGTTTCGGCGAAAGCCTGTGACACGCTGCTCAGCGCGGTGGTGACTTCGCTGGGGATGACGAAGAGGGTGTTGCCGGGTCCTTCGGCGAGTTTGGGCAGGGTCTGGAGGTAGTGGTAGGCGAGCAGTTTGGGGTCGGGGTCGTTGCGGTGGACGGCTTGGAAGACTTGGTCGATGGCGCGTGCCTGACCTTCTGCTTTGAGGATTTCGGCGGCGCGGTTGCCTTCGGCGCGCAGGACGGCGGCTTGTTTGTCGCCTTCGGCAGTGAGGATCTGTGATTGCCGTTGGCCTTCGGCGGCGAGGATGGCGGCGCGCTTGGCCCGTTCGGCGCGCATCTGCTTCTCCATGGCGTCTTTGATGGTGGCGGGTGGGTCGATGGCTTTGATCTCGACGCGGTTGACCCGCAGGCCCCATTTGCCGGTGGCGTCGTCGAGCACGCCGCGCAGTTGGCTGTTGATGGTGTCGCGAGAGGTGAGCGTTTTCTCCAGGTCCATGGAGCCGACGACGTTGCGCAGGGTGGTGACGGTGAGCTGTTCGACGGCCTGCAGGTAGCTGGCGATCTCGTAGGCGGCGGCGCGGGGGTCGGTAACCTGGAAGTACAGCACGGTGTCGATCTCCACCACCAGGTTGTCCTCGGTGATGACCGGTTGCGGCTGGAACGAGACGACCTGCTCGCGCAGGTCGATCTTGGGGTGGACGCGGTCGACGTAGGGGATGACGAAGTTGAGGCCGGGCTGCAGGGTGCGGTGATAGCGACCGAGCCGTTCGACGTTGCGGGCGCGGGCCTGGGGCACGATGCGCACCGCCCGCAGCACGGTGAAGACGGCGAGCAGGGCGATGACCAGGGTGGCGATCAGCGCGGTGGTGAATTCCACGGTTCCTCCCGGGGGTATACGAGGGCGGTGCTGCCCTGGATCTCCATGACGTCGACGACCGCGCCGGCGGGGATGACGAGGGTGTTGTCGTAGGCGCGGGCGGTCCACTCCTCGCCGCCGATGCGTACCCGGCCGTCGAGTCCGGTCACGTCCCGGATGACGTGGGCGGGTGCGCCGATGAGCGCGTCCACCCCGAACCGGGTGAGTTGGGGTTGCTGCACGTGTCGCAGGGCGATGGGACGGACGAGCGCGACTCCGACGGTGGACACGGCGGCGAACACCAGCAGTTGGAGTGGCAGGGGCAGCCCAAGTGCGGCGGGTCCCGCCGTGACGAGGGCGGCGCCGCCGAGGATGCCCAGCGCGGCGGTCAAGCTGAAGATTTCGGCGACCCCCAGCACGGCGGCGAAGATCAGCCAGATGAGCCAGTCGTCCATGAGCCACCTCTGTTCACGGTTCGATGAGTCCGGCGCGGATCGCGTAGCGGGTGAGTTCCAGCCGGTCTTTGAGCCCGAGCTTCTGCAGCAGGTTGGCCCGGTGTCGCTCGACGGTCTTGACGCTGATGACGAGCAGGCCGGCGATGTCCTTGGAGGAGTGGCCTTCGGCGACGAGTTTGAGGATTTCCTCTTCGCGGTCGGTGATGGCCTTGTCGGGGATGTCGGCGCCGTCGCGTACGCGGTCGAGGTAGTTGCGGATGAGCGCGGTGACCGCGCCGGGGTAGAGGAACGGCTCGCCGCGCATCGAGGCCCGGCAGGCTTCGACCAGGTCGCGGTCGGCGACCGACTTGAGGACGTAGCCGGAGGCGCCGGCCTTGAGCGCTTCGAAGAAGTACTGCTCGTTGTCGTACATGGTCAGGATGAGGATGCGCAGGTCCGGTTGGAGGCGGGACAGTTCCCGGGCGGCCTGCAGGCCGGTCAGCCGGGGCATGGCGATGTCGAGGATGGCCAGGTCGGGACGCTCGGCGCGGGCTTTCTCGATGGCCTCGGCGCCGTCGCCGGCCTCGGCGACCACGGTCAGGTCCGGCTCGCCGTCCAGGATCAGCCGGACGCCCCGACGGACCAGCGCGTGGTCGTCGGCGAGCAGGACGCGGGCCATCGGCTTCGACATGGTCAGCTGCTCCGGGTGGGGGTGGGTACGCGCAGTCGCACCTCGGTGCCGCCGCCGGGATCGGAGTCGACGGTGAGTCCGGCGCCGATGAGCAGGGCTCGTTCACGCATGCCTCGGATGCCGGAGCCCTCGGGTGCGCGGCCGAGCCCGCGGCCGTCGTCGCGGATGCGCAGGTCCACACCGTTGCGGTCGTGGGTGAGGGTGAGGTCGAGGTGGCGGGCGTGTGCGTGGCGGGCGGTGTTGGTGATGGCTTCCTGCGCGACCCGGTAGACGACCAGTTCGACCTCGGTGCCGAGATCGGGGAGGTTGCCGTCGAACCGGTGGCGCACCGACAGCCCGCTGTGGTCGGCAACCTCGGTGGTCAGCGCCTTGAGCGCGCTGACCAGCCCGAGTTCCTCCAGCACGCCGGGGCGCAGCCGGCGGGCGATCCGCCGGATCTCGTCGAGGCCGCCGCGGGTGGTCTCCTGCACTTGGCGCAGCTCGTCACGCACGGTGGGCGGTGCGTGGTCGGCCACCCGTTTGAGTTCGAGCAGGACGGCGGTGAGGGTCTGGCCGACCTCGTCGTGCAGTTCCCGGGCGATGCGGCTGCGCTCGGCCTCCTGCGCGGACAGGGCGCGGGCGGTGCTGTCGCCACGCTCGGCCTCCAACCTGTCGAGCATGGTGTTGAAGGTCCTGATGAGACCCGCGATCTCGCCGTGACCGGTCGGTGCGGGGCGCGGACCGGGGCGCAGCAGGTCCGTCGTGGTCATCGCACGGGTGAGCCGCTCCAACGGGGCCAGACCCAACCGCAGCAGCAAGGCGTTGGCGACCAACATCACCACCAACCCTCCTGACAGGATCACCACTTCGGTCAACAAGACCGGAGTGGACACCGTCACCGGCCCGAGCAGCAGCGCCGCCACGGCCACCACCAGGACCACGGCGTTGAGCAGGAAGATCCGCCAGAACAGCGACACGGTCACGGCCTCCTCCGGTTCCAGGCTGCCGGGAGATCCGGACCCTGTCCATCCGGGGCGGCGCCCATTCGCCACCTACATGCCGGTACCGCCCACGAATGGGTGTTGACCCCGATTGTGTCGCCGCCGGACGCCTCACAGACTGGTGCGGACGGTTCGCCACGCCGGAAGGAACGAGGTGACAGCCGTGTTCGGATCGAAACCTCCCACGCTGGCACCGCCGCCGGCGCTCCCGATCACCCGTGATGCGGCCGTGACACTGCAGGCGCACTTCCACCGCTACGCCGAACAGGTTGATTTCATGCACGCCAGCGATATCGCGGTGAACGTGCCGACGGTCACCGTCCACGATCCGGTCGCGCAGGCCGTTCGGGTGATGGCGGTGAGCCGCCTGCCGGGCCTCATCGTCGTCGACGAGCGGTCCCGACCTGAGATGGTGCTGCCCGGGACCCAGGTGTTGCGCCTGGCGGTGCCCAGCGCCTACCAGGAGGACTCGGCACTCGCGCGCGCCGTCGACGAGGCCCACGCGGACCGCTTCTGGCTGGAGCTGGGTGACCTGACGGTCGGTGACTGCGCGCCACGCCGGCCGGTGAAACCCGTCACCGTGCGAGCCGACGCGACCCTGCTGGAGATCGCCGCGCTCATGGCGCGCCTGCACAGCCCCCTCATCGCGGTGGTCGACGAGGACGGAGTGCTCCTCGGCGCCGTCACGTTGGAGCGCCTGATCACCAGTCTGGCGGTGTTCGGCGCCACGCCGAGCGACAGCTGACGCCGCCCACTATTCCCATCCGCACCCGCGCCCGCTCGCGGGTGCGCTGCGCCATGTCCTGTGAGGAGAGTGTCCTGCGTGTGCCCGAGTGCCGCGACCACACGACCACCCGGCCGCGAACCCGCCGCGTGCTCGGGCCACGCCGACGGCCGGACCGGCCTCCCGGGTCGTGACCGATGAGCGCCGTCCTCGCTCTCGCGATCTTCCTGGTGGCGTTCTTCTTCATCGCCACCGAGAAGGCGGACAAGCTCAAGGTGGTGCTCATCGCGTCGGGCGTGATGGCCGTCCTGGGCCTGATCCCCGGCGCCGAGGTGTTCTTCTCCGAGCACGCCGGCATCGACTGGAACGTCATCTTCCTGCTGTTCGGCATGATGGTCATCGTCGGGATCGTCAAGCAGACCGGGATCTTCGACTACCTCGCCATCTGGGCGGCCAAGAAGGCCAGGGGCAAGCCGTACCGCCTCATGGTGATGCTGATGGCCATCACCGCCGTGGCGTCGCCGTTCCTCGACAACGTCACCACGATCATGCTCGTCGTCCCGGTGACCATCGTGGTGTGCAACCGGCTGCGCATCGCACCCCAGCCCTACGTCATCGCCGAGGTGCTGGCGTCCAACATCGGCGGCGCGGCGACGCTCATCGGCGACCCGCCCAACATCATCATCGGCAGCCGCGCCGGACTGACCTTCACCGACTTCCTGATGCACATGGCGCCCATCGTGGTCGTCATCTTCGCGATGTTCGTGCTGCTGACCCGCGTGCTGTTCCGCAAGTCTTTCCAGTACAACCCCGACCACGTCGCCGCCGTGATGGCGCTCAACGAACGCCGGGCCATCACCGACGCCAGGATGCTGCGCCGGTGCCTGGCCGTGTTCGCCGTGGTGGTCGTCGGGTTCAGCCTGCACTCCGTGCTCCACCTCGACCCCGCCATCGTCGCCCTGCTGGGCGCCGGGCTGATGATGCTGGCCACCGGCGCCGATCCCGGCGACGTCCTGCGCGAGGTCGAATGGCATACCCTGGCCTTCTTCATGGGCCTGTTCGTCATGGTCGCCGGCCTCGTGCAAACCGGCGTCATCGAGACGATCGGCAGCTGGGCCGTGCAAGGGGTCGGTGACAACTACTTCCTCGCGGCCACCGCACTGCTGTTCGGCTCCAGCGTGCTCGGCGCCTTCTTCGACAACATCCCCTACGCCGCCACCATGAGCCCGATCGTGGAGGGCATCGTCGCCGAGGTCCCCGACCCCGCGACCGGGCAGGCGCTGTGGTGGTCCTTCGCCCTCGGCGCGGACTTCAGCGGCAACGGCACCGCGGTCGCGGCCAGCGCCAACGTCGTCGCCATCGGCATCTCCGCGCGCACCGGCAACCACATCAGCTTCTGGCAGTTCACCAAGTACGGCATCGTCGTGACCGTGCTGAGCACCGTGATGGCCTGGGTCTACGTCTGGCTGCGCTACTTCGTGTGACCCCTGCCAACACCACGGCCGAACCAGAGAGGGGACGAACCGGACATCACCCTTGTAATGTGTCGCTGGTGAACGTCGAGGTGACCCCGCTGCCCGGGATAGGCACACGTCAGGACTTCGTCATCCGTTCCGGACGGCGGGTTGGAGTGATCACCCACCGGGACGGACACTTCGACCTCGTCATCTACAAGCAGGACGACCCCGACTCCTCCGCCGCGTCCATCCCGTTGACGAACGAGGAGTCCGGTGTGCTGGCCGCCCTGCTCGGCGCGCCGCAACTGGTGGCCCAACTGGAGAAGCAGCACCGCGACCTCGACGGCGTGGACAGCCGGCAACTGCCGTTGCTCCCCGGCTCGCCCTACGACGGCAGACCACTGGGCGACACCGCGTTGCGCACCCGCACCACCGTGTCGGTCGTCGCGGTCGTCCGCGCGGGAGCCGTGCACCCCTCACCCGGCCCGGACTTCGTGCTCGGCGGCGGTGACCTGCTCGTGGCGGTGGGCACCGCGAAGGGCCTCGCCAAGGCCGCCGACGTGCTCGAGAACGGCTGAGCCCGGCAGCATGCACAACACCGCCATCTCCCTCATCGAACTGGGGGCCGTGTTCTTCGGCCTCGGCCTGCTCGGCAGACTCGCCTGGCGCATCGGCATCTCGCCGATCCCGCTGTACCTCGTCGGCGGCCTCGCCTTCGGCTCGGGCGGCCTGATCCCGCTGCACGGCATCGAGGAGTTCGCCCACCTCGCCAGCGAGATCGGTGTCATCCTGCTGCTGCTCCTGCTCGGCCTGGAGTACTCGGCAGCCGAACTCGTCACCGGCCTCAAACGATCCTGGACCGCCGGCCTGCTCGACATCGTCCTCAACGCCCTGCCCGGCGCCGCCGTCGCGCTCATGCTGGGCTGGGGCCCGGTCGGAGCCATCACCATGGCGGGCGTCACCTACATCTCCTCCTCCGGCATCATCGCCAAAGTCCTCGGCGACCTCGGCCGGCTCGGCAACCGCGAGACCCCGGTCATCCTGTCCATCCTCGTCTTCGAGGACCTCGCGATGGCCGTCTACCTACCGATCCTCACCGCACTCCTGGCCGGCGCGACCCTGCTGGGCGGCTTCACCGCCGTCGGCATCTCGCTCGTCGTGATCACCGTCGTGCTCGTGATCGCCCTCAAGTTCGGCCGCTACGTGTCGATGATCGTCGACAGCCCCGAACCCGAGGTGTTCCTGCTGCGCGTCCTCGGCGCGGCACTGCTCGTCGCCGGCATCGCCTCCCAACTGCAGGTCTCCGCCGCCGTCGGCGCGTTCCTGCTCGGCATCGCCATCTCCGGGTCCACCGCGGAGAATGCCACCAAGATGCTCGAACCCCTGCGCGACCTGTTCGCCGCGATGTTCTTCGTCGTGTTCGGCCTCAACACCGACCCCGCCACCATTCCACCGGTACTCGGCGTCGCCGTCCTGCTGGCACTGGTCACCACCCTGACCAAGATCGCCACCGGCTGGTGGGCCGCCAAACGCCAAGGCATAGCGCGCATGGGCCGCGCCCGCACCGGCGCAGCCCTGGTCGCACGCGGCGAATTCTCCATCGTCATCGCCGGACTCGCCGTCAGCGCCGGCGCCGTCGACAACCAACTCGCCGCCCTCGCTACCGCCTACGTCCTACTCATGGCCATCCTCGGCCCTCTTGCGGCCAGGTTCGTCGAGCCGGTCGCGACCGCCGTACAACGCAGGTTCAGACCCGCCAAGACGACCTGACATCTGCGACGACAGTCGACCGAGCACCGCAGCGCGGGTCCTCGCCAACGGTGTCGGAACGCGACGTCGGGACGGCGGCGTCAGACCAGGGTGCCACTGTCGGTTCGACTGGGCGCTTTCGGTGTCCGCCGGGTTCCAAGCAAACACGCGCATACGAGGTTGTGCTTGCCGATAACTCCATCCATACAGGTTGAAGCCGTGCGTAGCGTGAGGGGCCGAGGCGCTCATGAGTGCGACTGCAGGTCCGCAGCGTCCTCGGCTGACACGGCATGATGACCGACCGTGCTGCTCCGACTGGCCTACCTCAGTGTGACCAACGCGTTCGCGTTGCTGCGCCTGCTGCCCCTGAGCGACCGGGACAAGGACACGGAGATCCTGGCGCTGCCGCACCAGATCATGGTCCTGGAACACCAACTCGGAGACGCCCGCCCACGGTTCTCCCCCGCCGACCGGGCATTCCTCGCGGCACTGCTGCACCGACTCCCGGCCGATGCGCTTCGTCGGCTCCGACTACTGGTGCGCCCGGAGACGGTGCTCCGGTGGCACCGAGACCTCCTCGCCCACCGCCACGCAGCCAGATCCCGACCCAAACGGCCCGGCCGACCACGAACCGTCCGCTCGATCCGACTCCTGGTGCTGCGCCTGGCACGCGAGAATCCTGCCTGTGCTACCGCCGCATCCACGGCGAACTCCTCGTGCTCGGCATCAAGGTCGCAGCCTCCACCATCTGGCAGGTCCTCAAAGACGCGGGAATCGACCCGGCACCCGAACGCACCACGACAACCTGGTCGGCCTTCCTCCGCTCCCAAGCCGACGCACTCCTGGCCTGCGACTTCTTCGAGACCACCACCCTGAGCGGTATCCGCCTCCACGTACTCGCGGTGATCGAGCACGCCAACCGCCGGATCAGAGTCCTCGGCGCCACCGCGCACCCGACCGCCTGCTGGGTCACCCAAGCCGCCAGGAACCTCGCCATGGACCTCGAAGCCGCAGGCCGACACGTGCGCTTCCTGATCGCGACCGCGACGGCAAGTACCCGGCACTGTTCGACGACATCCTCGCCGACGCGGGCATCCAGGTCGCCCTCACCGGTATTCGGATCCCGCGGATGAACGCGGTCATGGAACGCTGGATCCGGACCTGCCGACAGGAGCTACTCGACCGCACACTGATCTGGAACCAACAACACCTGCTCCGCAGCCTGCGCGAGTACGAGGACTTCTACAACGCCCACCGGCCCCACCAAGGCATCGACAACGCCCGACCGCTACAACCACTGCCACAACCAGCCACCAATCAAGCAGCCGCCACCCGACTCGACATCCGCCGACGACTGGCGGCATCTTCAACGAATACCACCATGCAGCCTGACCTGCACGGATGACATTCTCGGCAAGCACACCGCCGGTATGCCCACACCCACGAAACCCACCCCACCAGCCGACCCCAGAAGCCTGAAGATCAACTCAGCCAACTACTCGCGGATTCGGGTCAAATGACTGTTTTGTCGCATCGAGAACTGAAAAATCGGTGTTCACACCCGAGAAACGCCCGGCTCACGTCCGCAGGGTTGTTCACCCGCCCAACTGCTGGACGATCGTGGTGAGCTCACGAACTCGTGGGTGTCCGGGCCCGTGCGTGCCGCGGTAACCCGCGATCGCCTGCCGCAGCAGCGGGATCGCCTCGACATTGCGCCCCTGGTTGGCCAGGACCGCCGCTAAGTTGACCTGTGCCCCCAGCGTGGAAGTGTGCGCGGGCCCGAACGCCGACCGGTAGCCCTCCAGCACCTCGGCGAACTCCCGCTCCGCGCCGGCGAGGTCGCCCGTCCTGGACAGCGCCGCGGCGTAGTTGTGCCGGACCCGCCAGGTGTCGCGGTGTTCGCCACCCTGCTGCCGAGTCCGCACCGCGACCAGCTCCCGGTACCGGTGAAGCGCCTCGGCGTGCTTGCCCTGGTGGATCAGCACGGCGGCGAGGTTGTTCCGCACGGCCAGCCCTTGTTCGCCGTCGGCGTCGATGTCGGCCAGGATCTCCTCGTACAGCCGTTCGGCTTCCGAGAGTCGCGCTGGAGTGCCGCGCAAGGCCCCGGCCAGGTTGTTCCGGGCGCGTACCGTGTTCGGGTGCGCGGACCCGAAGGCTCGCAGGGAGCGCGCGACCGTGTCGCGCATCAGCCCCTCCGCCTCCTCGGGGCGGCGCAGGTCGAGCAGGACGCTCGCGAGGTTCGACGCGATCCCCACTGTCTGGAGGTCGTCTGGACCGCGCAACCGTTCCCAACCGGACAGCGCTTCGCGCAGCCACCTCTCGGCGACCACGAGGTTGCCCTCGTCCTGGTGCAGCCGGGTCAGGTCGTTCAGCGTCAGCAACCTGTTCTCCAGGTCGTTGCGGCGTACACCGACGAGCCACTCCAGCAGGTCGATCGCGTCGCTGCGCCTCTCGGGCACCTCGCCGAGCGCGACTGCGTACTCGTGCGCCGCGTGCAGCGTTGTGGGGTGCTCCAGGCCAAGTTCGTCCCGGATCCGCTGGAATTCGAGCCCCTTGGCGAACTCCTGGGTCATCGAGACCTTGAGGTTGACGAGCGGCACGTCCCCCCGCCGCTCGGTCACGGTGATCTCGGCACTGCCGAAGTCTCCGACGACGTGCTTGGTCCGCGATTTCTTCCGGTTCCAGAACGCCACGCCCTAAGCCCTACCGCAGCGGGCCGCTCGCCGAGCGGGGTTCGGCGGTCATCGACCCGAATGGAGGTACGCGGCCCACAGCGACGGAGTCCGCGCGAAGCGCTCGCGGCACGTCCGCACCACGTGGTGCAGGGCCTCCGCGACGTCCTCCCCCGCGGCGACGCGCTCGTGCAGGTCCACGGCGACCAGCCGGGCGACGCGGTCGTTGACCTGCCAGAGGGTGCCGACGACCTGCGGATACCCCGCGAGCTGGAACGCCGACACCAGGTGCAGGCTCTCGTCCGGGATCCCGGCGCCGAGCGAGGTCTCGCACGCGGACAGCACCGCGAGCCGGACCCCCGACAGGTCCAGCCCCGACACGTCGAGCACCGACAGCGGGCCGTCCCGCAGCAGGAGGTACCCCGCTGAGGGATCGTCGGGATCGCTGACCGCGTGGCACGCGAAGTGCGCCGAGGTGTGGGTCGTCAGGGCGGCGCGGACCGCGTCGGTCGTCGCCTCGACCCCGGCCAGCCTCGTGGCCCCCGTCCGCTTCGCGATGTCGGCCGCCTCCCGGTGCGCGCCCGGCAGGGCCGCCGCGCCGGGTGCGTCCCCGACCGAGACCACCACGAGGTCGTCGACCGCTCGCGGTACCCGTTCCCTGGCGTGCCGCAACGCGCGCAGGGTCGGGATGTAGGACGACACGACCCGGTCGACGACCGACGCCCCGCCCGGGAACCGCCCCGCGGCGTGAATGGGCAGCAGCGCCAGCCTGCCCACCGGCGACCACCAGACCCTCGGCCACTGCCCGGACGGGGGTGCGGTGTGGCCGAGCCGCGTCAACACCGGCTCGGCGACGTGGTCCCACAGCCAGCCGAGGATCTCCGTGATGGTGGCCTGGGCGTCGACCTCTCCCCCGCCGGGGCGGATCGACGCGGCCAGCGCGGCTCCGAACGCGGCGGCCCGCTCGGCCACCTCGTGCGGCGTCACCCCCGGCAGCGCCACCGGTGTCACCCCTGACGGCGCGACGATGAGCGCGTCGGAGCGGAACACGCTGACGTTGACGAACACCACCGGTCCGTCCACAGTGGACGACAGGAGGCTCGCGAGGTCCGGCGCGGCGAGGAAGTCGGCGAACCCCGGCAGCGCACGCGCCCGGCGCAGCAGATCCAGCAACCGGATGTCCGCGTCGTGCCGCTCGTCGGCGTCCACCCCCGTGACGGGTGCGGACGCGCCGAGTCGATCGAACGCGGCCGACAGCCGGACAGCCAGGTCCGGTGCAACCCCGTGCAGGCGGGACAGGTCGCTCCGGCTCTGCAGCACCTGTCCACCGAGAACCCCGCGCCCGAGTTCGAGTAGCTCCACCGCCGTGGCTGGGTCGTCGGCGGCCATCGCGGCCGCGGCCGCGTCGGCGGCCAGACCGCCGAGGTCGGCGAGCATCTGCTGCTGGTCGACACGGGAGAGCCTGCGCGACACGACGAGCGGCAGCATGCCCATGGCGAACGCGTAGGCGTCCTTCGCCTGCCGCCAGTTCCCGGTTTCGGCCTCGCCGTGCGCCCAGGCGCGGGCCGCCTTGATCCGAGCGAGCGGCCGCAGGGCTTCGATCTCGGCGGCCTCCCGGAACGCGTACCCCGCCGCGGCCAGCACGCCGGGGTCCTGGCCGATCTCGTACTGGGCCACCAGCGCGTCGCCGTAGTTGACCAGCGCTTCGCCACGCTGCGAGGTGTCCAGGGCACTCGCCCGCGCGGCGCTCCCCAGCGCCGTCACGGCCCGCCGCAACGCCTCCTCCTCCCCGCTGAACCGGTACCGCTCGGTCCAGACCCGCCCCAGGTTGCCCAAAGCCACGACGTGGTCAGGCGACCCGTAGGGCTCGGAGTCCACGACGCCGCCGAACTCCCCCACCGCTCGCGCCAGGTCGGTCTCCTGCCCGGTCCGGCGGAACCGTTCGAGGTGCAGCAGGCCCAGCAGCAGCGGGATCATGGCCTTCCTTTTGCCGCGCCCACGCGCCTGCTGGCCGGTCGCCACGGCGTGGTCCAGCAGGCCCAGGTCGCCGGTTCGGGTGACGACATCGAACGCGGCGACCAGGTAGTTCTCGCAGCGGTTGACCCACGGCCACGTGTCCGGCGGGGATGCCGCGAGCACTTCGCGCAGCAGTTCCACACCCTCGCGCAAAGCCTCCAGGTCGCCGGTGTGGCGGCCGCGGTCCCGCAGCGCTGCGGCGAGATCGACCTGGTGGTCCGTCAGGAAGCCTGCGGGCGAGAGCGCGACGGCCCTGCGCAGGTGCCGGATGGCGTCCTGCCGCACGGCGTCGTCACCGGTGTGCTCCGCCGACAGCTGCAGAGCGTTCCCGAGCTGGTTGAGCCGTAAGAGGTAGTTCGGGTCCTCGGGTGAACTCGCATCGAGGCTCGCCCTTAGGAGGCCGACCGCTTCGATGAGCACCGCGTGGTCGTAGGTCAGCTCGTACAGCATGCGCAGGGCCTTGCCGTGCACGTACAGGGCGGGCGGCAACCGTGGCAGCTGCGCGGCGGACTCGACCGCCTCAGTCGCGATAGGGAGTTCACGGGTGTGCTTGGCCAGCAGGATCAGCGTCTCGGCACGCAGCATCGCCGTCGTCGACCGGTTGTCCGGGTCCAGAGCGGGCATCGCCTCGTCGCATCCGGCCATGGCCTCGTGCAGCAGCGCCAGGTCGCCGGTCTCCTGGAACTGGTCGGTCAGCAAGTCGCTCAGGCCGACCAGCAGCGGATACCTGATCGGGTGATCCGGGACGTACCCGATCGCGGCACGCAGCTGCGCCACCCCCTCGACCAGGTCCGCCGGGTCACCGGTGTACCGGGACCGGTCGCGCAAGGCCATCGCCAGGTCGTTCATCGCGTTCACCGACCCCTCGGCGGCCAGTCGCCGGAACCGGTCGATCTCCTCGTCGAAAGGCGTCGGGGTGCTCACCCTTCGACGCTATCCTCATTTCGGTGACCGCTGATCAACTGGCTGTGCTGTGCCAACGCCTCGCGGAGGGCACCGACGCGGTGCGAACCACCGCCGACGTCCGCGCGCTCGCGGAAACGATCGTCGAGCGCGTGCGCGCCGGCGTCCCGCTCGACGACCTGACCGACGACTTCGACGCGCTGGAGGACCGGCTCCTCGATGCCGGGCACGCGGCCGGGTTGAGCTCCGTCCGGTCCTACGACCGGCTGCCCGGTGCGGGCGACGGGCACGCCGTGCTGGCCGTCCTGAAGTGCCCTGGACGCAGCTGCACCCGCGTCGAGCCCCCGGACGCCGATCCGGTGCCGTGCCTCGTGCACCGCCGGCCGATGGTCACCACGAGGCTGCGGTCGTGACCAAGCTCCTCGAGACGCTCGGCGGCAAGCTCGCCGAACGGTGGCTCACCATGCTGCTCGTCCCGAGCGTGCTCCTGATGACCGTTGCCGCGGTCGGCGCGACGCTCCGCCACGATCGCTGGAACGACCTCGGTCTGCTGCTCGCGAAGCTGAACCAGCTCGCGACCGTGCCCGCGCTGCGCAACACCGGCACGCTGGTCCTGCTACTGGCCGGGCTCCTCACCGCTTCGGCCGGACTGGGACTCGCGGCCACGGCGCTCGGCGCCGCCGTCGAGCGGGTGTGGCTGGCCCAGCGGCCCCGATGGGTGGCGAACCGGCGTCGTCGGCGGTGGGACGCCGCGCAGACCGAGTTCGCCGAAGCCCTGCTCGCGGCGGCCAAGGCGGAAGGCACACCCGCCGAGGCCGACACCGCGGCACGAGCCCGTGACCTGAACGCGCGGCGCAACCGGATCGGCCTCGCGCGGCCCACACGCCCCTTCCGGCTGGGCGACCGGATCGCCGCGACCGACACGCGGATCTGGGAGACCTACCGGCTCGACGTCACCTCGGCGTGGCCCCGCTTGTGGCTCATTCTCCCCGAAGACGTGCGCACCGAGATCGGCGCCTTCCGCGCCAAGCTCGCCGCGGCGACCCGCCTGATGGCCTGGGCCGTCGGCTACCTCGCCGTCGGCGCGTTCTGGTGGCCGTCCGCGATCGCCGGGCTCATCGCGGCCGCAACATCGTGGCGGCGAGCACGGGTGGCGGGCGCGGCGTTCATGGAACTCACCGAATCAACCTTCGACCTGCACGGCAGGCACCTCGCGGAAGCCCTGGGCATCCCCTGCGAGGGCATCCTCACCAAAGACGTCGGCGCCGAGATCACCACGCTGTTGAGGAAGCGGACGTGAACCTGTTCACCTGGTTGGGCCTCAAACCCACCAACTCCGCGCTCGCCGACGAGGCCGTCCTGGTGATCGGCCAACACGCCTGCCGTTCCGCTCACCGCACTGATTCGGCCAGGCGGACTGCCAAGCTGCCAGCGAATGAAGGTGCGTTCAGCCACCTGAGCCCTGTGCATGCCGGTAACCTCGTTTACGCAGGCAGAAGGCGTACGTAGCCCAAGTGCCCGAAGTGCTCACGGGCCACTCGGGGCGGCGTCGAGTCCGCCAAGCGGCTGGGCCGCCACCGGTACGTCATCAAACGCACCCTGGGGTGGGTTTCCCGGTTCCGACGCCTTGCCCATCGCTACGAACGCAAGGCCGCCCACTTCACGGCATTCGCCCAACTGGCCTGCGCGGTGATCTGCTACCGCCGAGCCGACAAGCTGGATCTGCTGACCCACAACAACCCCAAATTAGATTCGGTCTAAGGAGAACTCCCGATGGGGTCATCGGCGGATCTAGGGCGAATGGCCCGGCTCGGCCACCGCGTCGCCCACTCGACGGTCTGGCGGATCCTGCACGGGGCGGGCATCGACCCGGCACCCCGCCGCAGTGGCCCGACCTGGCGGGAGTTCCTCACCGCCCAGACCCAGGGCATCATCGCGGCGGACGTCCTCCACCTCGACACCGTGCTCGGCACACGCCTGTATGCACTCGCGTTCCTCGAACACGACACCCGACGCCTGCACATCACCGGCGTCACCGCACACCCAACCCAGGTATGGACCACGCACCAGGCCAAGAACCTCGCCGCCGACCTCGGACACCAGACGGAGTCACTCCGATTCCTGCTCCGCGACCGCGACGGCAAGTACGGCCAAGCGTTCGACGCCGGCTTCCTGGCCGACGACCTGCGCATCATCAAGAGCACGCCACAGGCGCCCCGGATGAACGCCCACTGCGAACGGGTCATCGGCACCCTCCGCCGCGAACTCCTCGACCACATCCTGATCACCGACGAGAGCCACGCACGACAAGTCCTCAAGACCTACGAAAACCACTACAACCGACACCGCCCCCACCAAGCCCGAGACCAGCTACCACCCGAAGCCCGGCAGCACCCCACCGCGGTACACGACCTCGACACCCACAGACCGCTCCGCACCCGCATCCTCGGCGGCCTCATCAACGAATACAGACATCCTGCCTGACCAGCAGCGATGACTTTTCGAGCGGCACAGGGTGCGCCGGGTCTGGACCGACATCCCGAAACCCCAGCCCATGTTGTCGAAGTATCCCGGCCGGAACCCGGAGAACACCTTCTGCGCCGGGCTCAGGTGGTCGCTGGTCATCAGCGTCACCGACGGCCGGGAGAGCACCCGCTCGCCGCGGTGGGACCCGCCGGCCAACAGGGCCGAGGCGAAGGCGAGGTAATTCTCGGCGGTCGAGAGGAGCCCGCCGCCACCCGATTCGAACGCCGGCGGCCAGCTCCACCGCCCCTCGGGGCCGTCGTCGACGACCGGCTGCCGGTGGCGGCGTTGTCGCGCCGGTACGCCGTCGCCAACCGGGCGCTGCTCCCGCCGGGCACCGTAAAGGCGGTGTCCTTCATCCCGAGCGGATCGCAGATCCGCTCGCACAGGGCGTCCCCGAGGGACATTCCGGTGGCCCAGGCGATGAGCACGCCCGTAACGTCGGCGGCAGTGTCGTACATCCAGCGCTCGCCCGGCTGATGGACGAGGGGGAGCGTGCCGAGCCGGCGCAACCACCCGTCCGGCGACGGTGCGTCGACTGCGTTCAGCGCGTCGGCGATCGGAACCGTTCCCGGTTCGGCGGGGACCATGCCGGTGCCGAGGGTGCCGGTCAGCAGATCCCGCAGCGTGATCGGGCGCTCCGCCGGGACGGTGTCGTCAAGTGGCCCGTCCGGATCGGCAAGCACCGTTATGTCCGCCAGCTCCGGGAGGAGGTCGTCGACCGGGTCGTCCAGGCGCAGGGTGCAGTCCTCGACGAGCGTCATTGCGCACGCCGTGACAACCGGCTTGGTCATCGAGCCGATGCGGCAGATCGTGTCGACCGCCATCGGCGCCTTCAAACCCGCGCCCTCGAACGCGAGGGCGCCCGTCGCTTCGACGTGCACCACGCCGTGACGGACGAGAACGGCCATCGCACCCGGGACCAAGCCGGAGTCGACGTGACGCTCCAGCAACTACCGGACCCGCCCCAACCGCCTCGACGAGAAGCCACCCATGGTCACCCGTCTCCTCCCCACCTCATCCAGTCGCAACCTACCCGTGCCGCGAAAAGCGCACCCTTCCTGAGGACCTTCGAGAACGAGCCTCCATCGACGCAGCCACCGCTCCTAAGCAGGACCAACCACGCTCATCGGCAGAGGCGGACGTCAACCGCTCGCGCTCGACCAGCCCACTTGGGAGCAGCGCGGTGGGAGCGAGTTGGGAGCCGCAGGACGCGCCCCAGCCGCATCGAACGGCTCCCAACCACGGTCAACTGCGCCCACACAGCCTGCTGAAGGCTTGTTTCCAAAGGTCAGGGCGGATAGCGATGTACGTTGACACAGCAGGATTTCTCAGAGACGTCCCCAACTGCGCTCAACGGCACGAAACCGCAGGTAACAGCACTCAACCGCACCTGCGACAACCCTCGAACACAAGTGACCAGGTTGGCACTGGCGGTAACCGGTGTAGCAGCCGTGCCGCTTCCGGACGAATACCTCGCCGCCATCGGATGCGCGGTCGACACAGCGGATCCGCCACAAGGATCTAGAGTCAGTTGAAATCCGCCTGTCGGACAGCGATGACTGCGCGGTAGCCAGGATGTTCACTCAACGTGTAGAGCATATCCGGCATGCCGCCTGAACCGTCGCCCCATCCCCAATAACTCAACGACTCGGCGCCGTGTACGCCAGTGTAGACCTTCACGGGGTTCGCCGGACTGCTGCCGTCCCAGAACCGGAGCTTACCGTAAAACTCATTGCCCCCGCTGCTGTTGAACCAGAACCGGTTACCTCGGGCAACAGCGCCCTGTACCTTGTCCCATGGCATCACCCACACGTCGTAAGGCGTATTCTGCGCCGGGAGCCGGGTTGTATAGTCGAGAGGATACCGGAAGATCTTGCCACCGTTGGCGGTCGAGTACTCTGAGACGACGAGTTGATCCGGCGTGGATGCCCGGTCGAGCGAAATCGACGAGAATTGGACGTTGCCAGCCGGATTGGTTATCTGGCCGACCTGCATCATGATGTATGCGTACCCGCTGGCACAGAATCGATAGGCTCCGTTGTCGGAGTAACGACCGATGAGATCACTGCAGTACGAGGTGGTGTCGGCACTGTAAACGTGGTCCCAACTGAATAACTTGATGTGGTTACTGCACGCGACATAAAGCATGTTTCCGTACCACATGGCACCACCGGCGTGGCAGTCCCGGACGGCGGTGAACGTTCCTCCGGAGCCGGGGTTCACTAACAGCAGGTGCCGGTACTTGTTGTTGCCCGCGCCGTAGCCCATCGCCGGGGCGAGACTGAGCCGCACGTAACTGTTAGCGGAGCTGTACCAAGTCGTGGCGACCGCCTGAACACCGTCATAGGTATAACTGCCCAGTGCGTCTGCCGTCGTGGTGATGCCCTGCGGCATCCACGTGGTGGTGTCGGGGTCGTCGGATGTGGTCGTGTTGTCGGACTGCCAGCAGAAGCCGTACTCTCCGACGCCCTGTGACGCCAGTGGCTGCATTGCTTTTCCATCGCCAGTCTGGCACGACAACGCCTCCATCGAGCGGTTGGCGTTGCTCAGGATCCAATCGACCTTGCGCTTCTTCGCCGAGCCGATTGCGCCGCCGAGCAGATCAGCGTTCCCGTAAGCACGGCTCGCCGAGATGGAATATACGCCGGTCGTGGTCGGGTCGACTCGATACGGCGGCGGATCGGCTGCGGTGGCTACGCTAGGTGACACGAGCATCCCAGCGATCACGAAGGCGACAAACAATATCTTTATCATGCTGCCAGTATCCGCCTCGAACCTGGGATGTTTCTTGTGCGATCACGGCAACCGACCACGACTGACCCGAACGGGTGTTAGCGATCGACCTTGTGGCGCTCAGGACATCACCACCAACAGGGCAGCAAGTTCGCAGCTAAGCTGGCGTGTTGCAGATCCTGTCCCTCCCACGGCGAAGTGACCTTCAATCCGCGCGCGGCTGGCGCACAGGTTCGGGTACAAGGTCGGTGTCAGGTCATCCGTACCCGATGCAGAGAAAGGTCCTGCGCAACGGATTGCGCGCGTTGATCGCGGCCACCGCCCGTGCCGGGGACTCGCCCCGGGCGATGGCGGTGTGGAATTCGCGCACTGCATCGGCACCGGTCCGCGCGCCCGTCCGGGCGGCTGCCACCACGACGCTGCGCACTCCCGCCTTGATCAAGCCTCCGGCGAACCCGAACACTTCCTCACCGCTTCCGGCATCACCGGGTCGGAGGTCCTCGCCGTCGAGCAGCACGACGCCCGGTGGTTGCTTGAGGTCACCGACCTCGTGTGCGTAGATCACGCGGTCGTGGAGGCGCACGGCGGAGAACGCGGTGTTCTCGGGTCGGTGCACGCCCCACACGGCCAGGTGCACCAACGACGCGCCCTCCATCGCGGACAGCACGTCTTCGGCACGAGCCAGCCGGCCCGCGAACAGGTCGGCGTGCGAGTGATGGCGCGGTAGTGCCGCCACGTCCGAGGCCGCGTGCGGACCAACGACGATGACCACTCGGCCGTTCTCCTGCCGGTTGTCGTCGTGCCGTTCCACCCAGGCGGTCGCGGACGGTGACACCACGACGGCTCGTCCTCGCAATGAGGGCAGTGTGGTCCAGGGCAGTGGGTAGAGAGCGCCGGTGGGCAGGACGACGAGGTCCCGGTCGGCGATCCGGTCCGCCAGCGGTCGCACCAGCACTTCGTCCAACCAGGCCGCCCGCCGCTGCACCGCGGTGGAGATGGCGTCGGCCAGGGGTGTGGGCAGGTTGTCCGGCGCAACGGCGGCGAGGTCGGCGTGCAACTGCCGAACGCCTTCGAAACATCGTTCGGCATCGCCGAGACGGGTCACGAACGCCTCGTGGTCCACAAGGACCACGAGGAGCAGGCCGTCCCACGCCTCGGTGAAGGCGATCAACGCTCGCGCGCCGAGACGCTCGGCGAGGGGCCACGGATCGGTCGGTGGCTGCGCCTGCTCCACCCACCCCAGAAGTGCGGCTTCACGTCGCATCTGCTCCAACTGGCGGTGCAGGGAGTCCCACTCGGGGTCGTCGCGTGAGGTCATCCCGATGGCGCGGGTCAGGAAGCGGATTTGGGTGAGCCGGTCCGCGAGTGCGGGGTGACGCGCGGCGCGGGTCGGCGGATGGTGGGACACGCCGGCTCGAACCCGTTCGGCGACGTCGAACGCCTGCCAGGGGTCGAGCGTGCTCGTCACGAGCTGCGAGGCGAGTGTTCTCAGCCGTCGATCGTGCACGTCGAGCAGGGGACGGTGGAGTACGGGGCCGAACCGGCGATCGCCGATTGCCCGCAGGGTGGTCTGCGCCTCGGTCAGGGCCGTCACCAGGTCGCCCCCCGCCAGCAGGAGTTCGAGCCGGCACAATGCGTGCAGCACCACAACGTGGCCCACTACAACCACCGCACACCGCACCAAGCCCTACAACTCGCACCACCACGACCAGACCGACCGATCGCAGAGCCGAGCTGCACATCGACAGGTCGCCGACCAGTCCTCGGCAGCCTGATCAACGAGTACGAGCCCACAGCAGCCTAACCGCAGATCAGATAGTGTGACCGACTTCTGCCACCCCACACGGCGTTCCCGAAGTACTTCAGCACAAGAGGATCGGGCACAAGTTCCGTGGGGTCATGGGCGTCTACTCGCACGTGACGCGGCCGACCAGCTGTGGTGGGCCAACAAACGCCGCCGCGACTTCCTGTCCCACTCCGCCGCCGAACGCGTCGCCCGCGTCCTGGCCGAACTCGTCAGCTCCTTCGGCCGCGAGGAACGCGGCGGCTAAACCCTGGGCATCCCCCTCACCTGCGTCGAACTCGCCTCCATCGCGGGTCTGTCAAACGAGCGGCTCTGACCCGTAGTCGGTGGTGACGCTGGGTGTCTGTCAGGGGAGGAGGATGCGGTGGCGGAGGAGGTCGAATCCGGCGCGTCCGTGCATCTGTCTCATGATCCTTTTGGTGCGGGTGTTGACGCCTTCGGTGCGGCCGTTGTGGTAGGGCAGGGTCACGGCGGCGTCCACAGCGGACCGGTCGATCTCGAGGCCGTTGGTGAGACTGCGCAAGTACGGTAAGTCGACGGCGCGGGCCGCCGTGATCCACTCGGTGAGTTTCGCGTCGTTGCCCGCGGCGGGTGTCAACAGGGCGGCGAAGCGGCGCACCAGACTGGCGAGTGCGGTCATCTCCGGGCAGGCCGCGGTGATCTTCTCCAGCAACTCCGTGTCCTTCGGGCGCAGGTTCGCGGGTCTGGTGAGCAGGAGGCAGCTCGCGTGGCGGGAGGTGGTGACGGGGCGCTCGCCTTCGGCGCGGCCCTGGTTGAGGTAGCGGACCAGCAGGTTGGCGCTGCCGGTGTAGCCCAAGTCCTGGATCTCGGCGAGCAGGCGGGTGGCCGGGACCGCGGGATCGGCCGCGCGGCGGGCGCGCAGGTGCTCGCGGTAGGGGTCGACCAGCGTCGGACGGTAGGTCGGGGCGATGCGCGTGCTGTGGGGTTCGGGCATGCGGGTATAGCGTTTGACGGTGTTGAGGGCCACGCCCAGGCGCCGTGCGCAGTCGAGCAGGCCGACACCTTGATCGAGCAGCTCGTGGACTTTGTTCCAGCGCTCGCGGACGGTCTGCTCGTGGACCCCGCCCGGGCGGGGCGGGTTGACCGTGGCCCAGCATCCGGCATGCGCGCGGACTTCGAGCAGGACCTTGTCGCAGAGATTGCGCCACAGGTGCCATCGGTCGCTGACCTGCACCGCGTCGGGCAGGGCTCGGCGAATCGCTTCGGCGTAGGTGGCCGAGCCGTCCCGGCACACGACCTCGACACCGGGATGCCCGCGCAGCCACGATTCCAGGGTGGCCGCGTCGCGGCCGGGCAGGACCGCGACACGTCGGCCGGTCTCGGCGTCGATGACGATCGTGGCGTAGCGGTGGCGGCGGCGCAGGGCGAAGTCGTCCACGCCGATCACCCGCGGAACCACCGGTTCGGGCAGCGGCAGGCGCCATAGGTGGCGCACCGCCGTGCCGCGGGAGGCGGGCATGGCGAGAAGGTCGGTCAGGCGCGCGGCCGCCCGACCGCACAACTCCCGCGCCACCTGGGAAATCTGACGCACGAGCCGCGCTGTGCGACGCTGATGGCGTTCCACCAGGCCGGGGACCTGCTCCCGGAAGGTCTGCCGCGGGCAGCCCAAGGCCGCGCAGACCAGCCGCCGGGCGCGCAGGCGCACGACCACCTGACGGCCGTCGACCGGCACGTCCTTGAGCGTCCGACTGTGATACCCGTGCACCTGCGCCGTCGCGGTCCCGCACACCGGACACGGCACGGCCGCGTTCCTGTGGGGTGCCAGAACTCTGCTCTGAGGCGTTGAGCTGCGGCGATCGCGCACTACGTGCTGTAGGAGCATGATCGTGAGACGTGACGCTACGACTGGTGTACCTGATCTTCGTCCGGGTCGTCGGCTGGTTGGTTCTGCTCGGCCGGTCATCAGCGGCCAAGGACGTGGAGTTGCTGGTGCTGCGGCACGAGGTCGCCTTGCTGCGGCGGGTCCACCCCCGTCCGCAGTGGGAGTGGGCCGATCGCGCGGTGCTCGCCGCATTGGCGGGCCGACTGCCACGGCTGCTGCGTGGGCACCGGTTGGTGACACCGGGCACCCTCCTGCGATGGCACCGACGTCTGGTCGCGAAGAAGTGGACCTACCCGAAGCACACCGGGCGTCCACCGGTCGACGACGCCGTCTAGCGTTGATCGAGCGGATGGCCCGGGAGAACGCCCGCTGGGGTCACCGCCGGATCCAGGGCGAGCTGCTCAAGCTCGGCCATCGGGTAGCCGCGTCGACCGTGCGCCGCGTGCTCAAGCGCCTGCGGATACCGCCCGCGCCCCAGCGCGACACCGACACCTCCTGGCGACGGTTCCTCCGCGCCCAGGCCTCGAGCATGCTGGCCTGCGACTTCTTCCACGTCGACTGCGCCCTGACGCTCAAACGGGTCTACGTCTTCTTCGTAATCGAGGTCGCCACCCGCTACATCCACATCCTCGGAACCACCACCCACCCCGACGGGGCACGGACCACCCAACAAGCCCGCAACCTACTGATGAACCTCGACGACCGGGCGGACGACTTCCGGTTCCTCATCCGAGACCGGGCCGGCCAGTTCACCACCTCATTCGACGCCGTCCTCTCCGACGCCGGCATCAAGGTCGTGAAGACCCCACCACGGTGTCCACGAGCCAACGCCCACGCCGAACGGTTCGTCGGCACCGTCAGACGCGAAGCCACCGACCGCCTGCTCATCCTTAACGAACACCACCTGCAGGCCGTGCTGCAGCGCTACGCGAACCACTACAACCACCGCAGACCACACCAAGCCCGACAACTCAGCCCACCACGACCGGACCACCCGACGGCAGAGCCGAACTGCACCTCGATACGTCGCCGACCAGTCCTCGGCGGCCTGATCAACGAGTACGAACCCATAGCAGCCTAACCGCAGGTCAGGTGGTATGGCCGACTTCTGGCACCCCATAGGCCGTCCGGGTCACCGGATCGGTCAAGGCGAAGAGATTTGGAGCGGCTGTGTTGCTTTTGATGCCTTTCGGCGGAGTTGAGGGGTGCTGACGGCGCCGTGCTGCGGCACCGCTTCCCTATCGGAGGTCCTCATGGCGAACACAGTGCCCGGCCGGGCGGTCGGATCCGCCGCCGACCCCATTGACGGGCAGGCGACGACCGACTCCGACGCGGCCGCTCCGGATCTCCCCGAGGCAGCGGAGGGGGTGCGGCTGTTGCACACCCCGGCGCAGGCGGCGCGGGCGTTGTCGGTGCGAGAGTCCTGGTTGCGTCGCATGGCCGGGCGCGGCGAGATCCCGTGCACCTTCCTGGGCAAGCATCTGCGGTTCTCCGACGCCGACCTGCGCTCGATCATCCACCGCGGATCCCGTGCCGCCCGCCGGGACGCGACGTCCCGCCCCAAGGCCCGCGGTCCGTACTCGCGTCGTCGGCAGGGGTGAACACAGTTCGGTTGCGTCGCAACGGATATGGAGCGTCACTGTCCGTCGGCCGTCGTCCACGACGGACCGACACCCCACGACGAAGAGTTAGAGGAGACTGCCATGGCCTGGGCGGAGAAACGCGGCGACGGGTACCGGGTGCGCTACCGGTTGCCGGACGGATCGTTGTTCACCGAGAACGGGTTCGACACGCGCGAGGAGGCCGAAAACCGGGCGAAGGACGTGGAGTCCGATCAGCGACGGGGACGGTTCGTCGACCCACGGCTGGCGCAGACCCTGTTCGGCGACTGGGTGCGCGAGTGGGTCCAGGCCCACGACGTCAGCGCGGTCACCTGGGCCACCTACGACTCCCATCTGCGCAACCACATCCTGCCCCGCTTCGCCGACACCGAGCTGGGCGACCTGTCGCGGATGGTGGTCAAGATCTGGGCCAAGCAACTACGACGGTCGTTGGGCGAGCGCAGCGTCGCCGATGTGGTCAATCTGCTGTCGCGGATCATGGGCGAAGCCGTCGACGAAGGGCTGATCGGTGCCAACCCCTGCCGCAAACTCCGCCTCGCCCCTGGCGATCAACCAGAACGGCCCCATGCCACCACCGCCCAGATCGCCGGCCTGGCCGCCCGCGTGTCCCCCGACAACGCCGCCCTGATCGTCACCGCCGCCTACACCGGCCTGCGCTGGGGTGAACTGACCGGCCTGCAATGGACACGGGTCGACACGGCCAACCGGGAGATCCGCGTCGACGGCAAGGTCGGCGCCCTGCACGAGGTCGGCGGCAAACTCACCCTCGGACCGCCCAAGACACCAGCCAGCGTCCGCACCGTGCACCTACCGCCGTTCCTGGTCGACCTGCTCGAGGACCACCACGATCGCCACCCCGCCGCACGGTTCGTGTTCACCGGAACAGACGGCGGCTTCCACCGCCGCTCCAACTTCCGCCGCCGCGTCTGGCTACCCGCCCTGCGTGGGGACACCGCCGCCGGCCGACCGCGGATCAACCCCGACATGCACTTCCACGACCTACGCCACACCCACAAGACCTGGCTCATCGAAGACCGCGTCCCCGAGGTCCTCCAGCACAAAAGGATCGGCCACAAGTTCTACGGCGTCATGGGCGTCTACTCCCACGTCACCCAACCCATGATCGACGCCATGCTCGCCGCACTCCAACACCGCTGGGAGCAAACCCGGGAACAAACGGGGAGCACGAACCTATGACCACCTTCGCAAATACGGTTGTGGTCAAGATCGTTTGCTCCCCAGATGCTCCCCTAAACGATCAACGGCCTGCAGACAGTGATCGTCTGCAGGCCGTTGACCAGGTAAAACACACTGTGGGCGATACTGGGATCGAACCAGTGACCTCTTCGGTGTGAACGAAGCGCTCTCCCGCTGAGCTAAACGCCCGTATTCAGTTCTCACACCCGCTCTCGCGGTGTGGCCATAGCTTACAACATCATCCCCGCGAACCAAAAATCGGGCTCTCCAACCAGGCCCACTCGAGCCCGAACCAGCCACCTACCAGCGCGAACACCCCGAGCAGCCAACACGTCACGACCACCACGAGGCCGGTGCCGGCCAGCACGAGGCCCTTCACCAAGAGGTTCTGCCGCCGCAACCACGCGACCCACGCGTCGTAGTAGCGCTTGGCGAACCTCAGCACCCGGCCCGCCCACTCGAACTCGGTGGCCAGGATCGCCAGCCCGGCGAAGACGACCAACCAGCCCGGCCCCGGGTACGGGATCATCAGCACGCCCGCGACCAGCACCAAGCCACCCACCACGCCGACACCGATGCGGTAGGTCATGTTCAGCGCGGGGTTGCGGCGGAACCAGCGGAGGTGCTGAGCGCCGTTGTCGGTGTCTTCGCGCTGTTCTGTGCTCATGCCCACATCATCGCTCATTCGTCGCTCACGCGGGGCCTACCTGGCCCGATGCCAATACGCTCGACGGCCGCGCGGGCGCCGTGCGGCCTTCTTCCAACGAGATCCCGAAGCCGTTGTGCCGGTGCGCGTCCGGCGACCAAGCCAGAAGTCGCACGTCGGCATCGCTCACCGTGACGTCGAATGTGGCCAACGCCACAGGCTCCGGCGCGCTGGTCCCCCACACCACGTAGATCTGCCGCGTCACGTCGTTGGCCGGCAGATCCGTCGGCACGATCGCGGCGGCGTCGTCAGCGGACAGCAGCACGGCCACCGCGTCACCCGACTCGTCCTGCAGCACGGCCCGGCTCGCATCCGGGTCGGCCACGATCCGCAGCGCGCGCTCCAACTGCCCGGCCCGCACGTCCTGCTGGGCGACCTGGTCGTTCAGCTGGCCGAACCGGACGCCCGCGACACCGATCCCGGCCACCACGACCAACGCCGCCGCGGCCAGGAGCAGCTTGCGCCCCGACCCGCCGGGCCGGTCAGGTCGCCGTGATCCGAGCGGAACCGGCTCCTCCGCCACGCGTACCTGAGGTGTGTTCTCGATCGCATCCATCAGACGCGTCCGCAGGCGCTCCGGCGGGTCGTACTGGCGGACCGACCCGCCCAACGCGGCCGTCACCTCCTGTGTGGCGCGAATCGTCTCCTGACACCGCGCGCATCCCGGCACGTGGGCCCGAATCAACGCTTCCTCGCCCGGCTCGAGCGCGTGCATCGCGTAGCCGACCGCGAGCTCCTCCTCAGGGCACCGGTCGTCGTCCCGGTTCACCGTTGTGCTCCCGTCGTCCTGCCCGGCGCGTCGCCGCCGGTCTCGCCCGCCCACAGCGAGCGCAGTGCCGTGCGCAGCCCGCGGATGGCGGCGAACGTGCGCGATTTCACCGTGCCGAGGGGTATGCCGGTCAACGCCGCGACCTCGACCTGCGTGTAGCCGCCCAGGTAGGCCAGCGCGAGCACCTGCCTCTGGTCTTCGGGAAGCCGTTGCAGCGCCTCACGCACCTCAGCGCCCACCACAGCGGTCAACGCGGCCTGGTCCGCGCCTTCCGCCGGTGTGACGTTGAGCTCAGAGGTCTCGTCGGCCAAGGGGACACTTCGTCTACGCTGGGTGTTCTCGCGACGGACCGCGTCAACCGCGCGGTGGTGCACGACGGTCATCAGCCACGTGCCGAACCCGCCGCGTGAGCGGTCGTAGGCCGCGGGGTTGCGCCAGAGGGCCAGGAACGCCTCTTGGACGACGTCCTCGGCCAGGCCCGGATCGACACAGATCCGCCGGGCGAGCGAATACGCCGGTTTCCCGTACCGGTCGTAGAGTTCACCGAACGCCGTGCGGTCACCCACCGTCACCCGCGCGGCGAGTTCCACGTCGGTGGGACGTCGCAGGTCCGGGTCGCGTCGCGGCGGGGGTGAGTCAGCCACCAGAGAGGTCCTCACGTCCAACATTCGCGCAACAGCCGGTACCGGGTTCAGGTTAAACCCAGCAAGATGGGAGCAGCCTGGCCCAGTGGACACGGAACGCATCGAGGTGGTAGCCCAGTGGAGTTGCATGGCCCCAATCGGGTGATAAACCATCGAGAGTCGAGCGTTCCTCGCCACATATACGTCACAAGTAGAGAACTCGGTCGTTCCATTGGCCGGGAAGGGAGAAGAGGGTAACGACGATGCGCAACGACCACGTGACACTCCGCTCAACAGCGGTCTTCGACCTGCTGGCGCCGAGGACCCCGGCCGTCCCGGTGCAGGTGGAGCTTCGCTATGACACGAAAGACCCGTACGCGGTAGTCGCCGCGTTCCGAACCGGCCGTGCCGGCTGGGTGGAGTGGGTCTTCGCCCGCGACCTGCTCGCCGACGGCCTGATCGCCGACGCGGGGGACGGCGACGTCCGAATCCGCCCGGCCGCCGACGACCCCGAGGTCGTGGTGATCGAACTGAGCTCGCCGTCCGGCCACGCCATGTTCGAGGCCTCGGCCCAGGAACTGGCCGACTTCCTCGACCGGACCTACGACGTCGTCGTGCCCGGGAACGAGCACCTGTGGGTCGACGTCGACGAGGCCCTGACCCACCTGATCTCCAACGACCTGACGTAAAAGCGCAGGTAGCGGGCCCGCGAGGCGGTCAAGGACCCCCCGATTTGATCCCGCTGCGGTGCATGTAATAAAGTTCCTCTCGCACCGAGGAAGACCGGAACGACAAGCCCCAAAAGGGAAAAGTTCCAAGTAATCCACGGGGCATGCGGATGTAGCGCAGTTGGTAGCGCATCACCTTGCCAAGGTGAGGGTCGCGAGTTCGAGTCTCGTCATCCGCTCGGCAGAGGGCCCCTTGGGCTCAGGCCTGACTCCTGGGTGCTAGCCTTCAGGAATCACGGCGGAGTGGCCGAGTGGCTTAGGCAAGGGCCTGCAAAGCCCTGTACACGGGTTCGATTCCCGTCTCCGCCTCGGACGATTAGCTCAGCGGGAGAGCACTACCTTGACACGGTAGGGGTCACTGGTTCAATCCCAGTATCGTCCACCATCTATAAATGCAGGTCAGAAGCCCGGTCCTCGATCTTGAGGCCGGGCTTCTTGCACGTCTTACAAGATCAATGGAGCGAATCCGGAGCCGACCGTCGAAACTCCGCCCGACCTCAGCCCCGCCACCACGGCTCCCAGGTGTGGGAACCATCCGAACGCCGAACTCCCGCTGCGGACGGCCTTCGACTTCGGCACGACCAGGAAAGCCGAATCGACCGGGTCCTGGGACCCGATCTCGGAAGCGGCATCGATGACCGGCGCCGCGGACGCGGGCGACGCGACGGAGTTCAGGGCCGGAAGGGCCCGGTGCGAGAGACTTAGGTCACGGCGGCCGGCGACGGCGGACATCCGGTGCGCTTCACCGGCCGGAGGTCATCGGTGGTGGCTTCCCACGCCGTGCCGGGTTCCCGGCGCGCCCCTCGTGGCCGACCTGGTGGAGCCGGTGAGCAGGCCTGATCGCCGGGCACGGCCACCCTCGACCGGGCCACGATCCGGGGCGTCGCCGATTCCGGTGGTCCGGGTCCGTGCAGCGTCAGGGGCTATCGCCGCCGCCAGGAGCAGGTACTGACTCCCGTTCGCGTCCAACAGCAGACACCGCGCCTCGCCCTGGCCCTCACCGTGCCGGACACCACCGTGAGCGGACGCGACACCGGAGCGGACGTCGGAGCGGACGAGGTGGTGCCGGCAGGCGGTCCACCGGACGGTCCGCACCCCGCCAGCACCAACGAACAGCACGCACGACGTGAACGACGCACACCCGTACCGGCGGACCGGCCCGCGACCGGATCGGCGCGGTGGACCGGGGAGGCGGCAGTCCGATCCGGCCACCACAGCACCCCGCTCACGCTGGCGGCGGCAAGACCACGACAGGGAAGACGAGCCCGGACAGGCTTCTCACGGCACGAACGCCTCCGTCGCCGCGGCGACACGCCGCGCCTCCTCCTCGGCGGTCACGACACGGCCGTCCGGCCCTGGGAACACCAGTGTCCGCTTGCCCGTGTCGAGCCAGTGCACGAGGTACGGCGGCGACCCGTCGGGATGGCGCAGTTCCACCACCTGTCCACGCCGAGTCGGCACGCCTTCGATCACCACCCAGTCCCCGACCTCGGCTTTCACCGCTCCGCCTCCGTCCGCCACACCACGGCGAGCGGGCAGCGCGCGTGCTGGACCCGCGCCTGGCTGGTGGAGTCGGGCAGCATTCCGGCGGAGCCGCCGTACCCACGACTGCCCAGGACGAGCAGCCGGTGCCGCGCCACGTCTGGCAATGCCCGCGTCGGACGCCCCCGCCCCGCTTCACGCTCGACGGCGACATCCGGGTGCGTCTCCCGCCACCCGACCGGCCGCTCCGCAGGCGCCGGACGCCCCTCCGCCTGGCCCCCGCCCCAGCCCGCCACGAGTCGAAGTGAGCCGTCAGCAGTGTCCTGCACGAATTCGTCGCGAGGGATCACGGTGGTCAGTGGTGCGGACTCCTCGAACGCGGAAGCGGTGGCGCGGTGACCGACCGGAGAACCATCGATTCCCACGACGACCGGCCCGTCCGAGGTTCCGGTGTGCCGGACCACCACCGGTCCGTCCATACTGCACCTCCAAGCTCCTCATGCCCCTTCCCAACGCTAGGCGGGCCCCGAACCGCTCAACGCGGCCGTTGGTACCGCCTGGGAAGAGCCCTCCGACCGGGGCCCTGTCGGAGTCCGAGTCGGATGCCGTGCCGCCCTCCGACGAACGCTGTTCGGCTGCCGAGTGCGGCAGCGTCGAAGTCGGCCCGCCTTGGATGCTGCGGAAGCGGTCGCACGGACATCGGCCGGCGTTGGGGTTCGACGGCACGAGCTCCACGGCGGCGCGCCGCTACGGCTTGTCGGCGACCGGGACGATGACGCACTCCCACCGTCGAGGCGTTTCCCGACGAGCACTCGGCATCCGGGCATTCGCGGAGGACGGACTTGCCCCCGCCGCGACTCGCCGTGCGGCGGAGCGAGGTGTCGAGGTAGTGACCACCGCCCTCGACCACGGTCGCCGCGAAGTCGGGGCGGAGACGGCCGGAGGGGGCGCTCAGCCAGTTCGACGCGACGCACGCGACGGCTATCTGCTCGTCCGCGCCCCATGGTGCACGCGCCAACGTCACCCTGCGTGGTGCCCGCTATGGCGTGATCAGATCAGGACCCGCTCGCCGTCACGGGGCACGACCGCGTTCCAGCCGTGTTCAGCGGACAGTCGGGCAGCCAGGGCCGTCGACGCCTCGGGTTCGCCGTGCACGAGGTAAGTGGTGCCGGGTTCTGGTCCGTCGGTCGTCCAGGCGAGCAGTTCGTCGGCGTCGGCGTGGGCGCTGAACGCGTCGAGGACCTGGACCTCGGCCTTGACCGGCACGTAACGGCCGTGGATCTTGATCTCGCGGGCGCCGGTGGCCAGTTGCCGGGACCGGGTGCCCGCGGCGGCATAGCCGACGACGAGGACGGTGTGGCGGGGGTCGGGCAGCATCTGCTTGAGGTGGTGCAGCACGCGCCCACCGGTGGCCATGCCGGACGCGGAGATGATGATCGAGGGCTGCGCGGGGTTGTTGACGGTCATGGATTGCGTGGCGGTGTGCAGCTCGGCCAGCCTGCCGGGGTCGAACGGGTCCTCGTGGGTGTGCAGCAGTTCGGGTCGGACCTCCGGCCAGGCCTTGGCGACGGCTTGGCGGTAGACGCGCAGCGAGGCGAGCGCCATCGGGCTGTCCACGAACACGGGCAGCTCGGGGATGGTGCCGGCGCGGGTGAGCTTGGCCAGCTCGATGAGGACGACCTCGGTGCGGTCGACGGCGAAGGCGGGGATGAGCACGCTGCCGCCGCGCGCGGCGGTGCGGCGGATGGTGTCGGCCAGCAACGCGGTGGCGCGCTCGTCGTCGTGCGCGCGGTCGCCGTAGGTGGACTCGACCAGCAACGCGTCGCACTCGGGACGTGGCCGGGGCGGCAGCAGGATGCGGTGGTGCTGCCTGCCGAGGTCGCCGCTGACGACCGCGGTGCGGCCGCCGAGGTCGAGGTTGGCCCACGCTGAGCCGAGGATGTGCCCGCTGCGGCCGAACTCCAGGTCGACGCCGCGGGCGATGCGCCAGGGCACGTCGAAGTCCATGGTCTGGAACAGCCGGACGGCCGCGGCGGCGTCGTCGGTGTCGTAGAGCGGCAATGCCGGGTTGTGCCTGGTCCAGCCGCCCTCGTTGGCCTGCCGTGCGTCCTCGACCATGAGGTGGGCGCTGTCGGCGAGCACGATCGCGGCGAGGTCGGCGGTGCCCTCCGTGGTGTAGACGGGTCCGCGCCAGCCGTTGCGCACGAGGACCGGCAGGTAGCCGCAGTGATCGAGGTGGGCGTGGGTCAGGACGACCGCGTCGAGGCGGTCGAGGTCGAGTCGGGGCGGCTGCCAGTTGCGTCGGCGCAACGGCGCGAGTCCCTGGAACAGGCCGCAGTCGACCAGAACTCCGGACGACCCGGTGTCGAACAGGAACTTGCTGCCGGTCACGGTGCCGGTGGCACCGAGGAAGGTCAGCGAGGTCGGCTCGGCGGAGCGCTTGCCCATCACAACTCCTGGCTGGTCTGTCGCGGGATACCACGGTCCCGCGTCTTCGTGACGGCCCACAGCGGCGGTCGGCCCGGTCCCGCGGGGTCTTCGGTCCCTACCTCGTCAGCCGGTCGAGGACGGCCGCGCCGGTGGTGGTGAGCACCGCCATCGAGCCCGCCGACCGGACGAGGCCGCCGAGCACGAGGTCGTTGGTGGCGGTGAAGTCGCACCACAGCCCGTCGACCGCCAGGCTCGGACGCCCGATTCCGACCAGTTGCCCCCTGCCCTGCGCGACCGCCCTCAGCATCGCCTTGTGCCTCGATGTGTAATCCACGTCACTCAGCTCCTCTCTGCTGTCCAGGTTCCGCGTTCCGCGGGCGCACTGGCAGGTTCGAAGGAGGTCGACCGGACGGGACGTTCGGACGCGGTGGCGCGGGACCCGGGGCTCAGCGCAGCGATGCCGCGTGGTCGGGGACGTAGGTCTGCAGGCGCCGGTCGGTGCGGTGGTAGCCGGTGGACGCGGGACGTGGTGGTAGCCGGAAGGCGGGCGGCTCCACCTCGTAGTACGGCAGGGTGGACAGCAGGTGGGCGATCATGTTGACGCGGGCTCGCCGCTTGTCGTCGCTGTCCACCACGTACCAGGGGCACTCGGCGGTGTCGGTGTGGACGAACATCTCGTCCTTGGCGCGGGAGTAGTCCTCCCACCTGGCTATCGAGTCGACGTCGACCGGCGAGAGCTTCCAGCGCCGCATCGGGTCGTCCAACCGGCGTCGGAACCGCTTCTCCTGCTCGGCGTCGCTGACCGAGAACCAGTACTTGCGCAGCAGGATCCCGTCGTCGACGAGCATCCGCTCGAACACCGGGCACTGCTGCAGGAACCTGCGGTGCTCCTCGGGCGTGCAGAACCCCATGACCCGTTCGACGCCGGCGCGGTTGTACCAGCTGCGGTCGAGCAGCACGATCTCCCCGGCGGCGGGCAGGTGGGAGGTGTAGCGCTGGAAGTACCACTGCGTGCGCTCGCGTTCGGTGGGCGCCGGCAGCGCCACGATGCGGGCGATGCGCGGGTTGAGGTACTCGGTGATCCGCTTGATGGTGCTGCCCTTGCCCGCCGCGTCACGCCCCTCGAACACGATCACGACCCGCGCCCGTTCGACGCGCACCCACTCCTGCACCTTCACCAACTCGGCCTGCAACTGCCGCAACTCGGCCTCGTAGGCCGCGCGACGCAGCCTGGACTTCGCACCCATCATCGGCTCCTGGTCGGTCGCACGATCCCAGTGATGCCCTGGTCCCGTGGTTCGACGTGGAGAAGGACGTCGTCGTGCAGGTCGGTTGCGTCGGTGCGCAACGAGAAGGGCATCACAGGTCCTGCACGGTCGCGCGCACCACGAGCACCGGGCACGGCGCGTGGTGCAGCAGGGCGTGGCTGGTGGAGCCCAGCAGCAGCCCGGTGAGCGCGCCGCGGCCCCGGCAGCCCACGACCAGAAGTGCGGCGTCCCGGGCGCGGTCGATCAGCGCTCGTGCCGGGTTGCCGCGGGCGACGACCAGTTCCAGCCGGACGTCGGGGTACTTCTCCCGCCACGGCGCCACCAGCGCGGAGAGGTCCCCGCCCTGCGCGGCGTCGTACTCGGCCAGCTCGATCCCCACCATGTCGGCCAGCGGCTCGGGCGGCGCGTGCCAGGTGTGCACCAGCACCAGCGGCACGCCGCGTGTCGAGGCCTGGTCGAACGCCTGGGCCAGCACGGCCGGGCTGTCGCCCTCCACCCCGCACACGACGGGACCGGGCCGCGTTTCACCGCGTACGACGACCACTGGGCAGGCGCCGCGGCTGGTCACGGCGATGGCCGTGGAGCCCAGCAGCATCGAGGTGAACCCGCCCAACCCTCGCGAGGCCAGCACGACCAGTTCCGCGTCGACCGACTCGGCCACCAGCAGCGGGGCCGGGTCGGCGACCTCGATGTGCACATCCAGCCGCACGTCGGGATCGACGTCACGGGCGATGTCCGCGGCCTCGTGCAGCCACTGCCACGCCTGCTCGTGCAGCGCCTTGCGGGTGCGCCCGTCGGCGTCGAGCACGTCACCCGGCAGGCGCAGCTCGGCGTGCACCAGCCGCAGCGGCACGTCCCGCGTCCTCGCCTCCCGCGCCGCCCACCGCACCGCGTCGAACGCGGGCCCAGAACCATCGACGCCGACGACCACGGGCTTGCTCATGTGAAACGCCTCCTCATCCACTTGTGCCCGGCGTCCACCAGCAGGACGACCGGGATGGTCATCGCCGCGAGCGCCCAGCCCAGCGGGGTCGGCGCGCTGCCGCCCAGCAGGTCCGGCAGCGGCGGCACGAACAGGAACACGGCCAGCACGGCCAGCTCGAAGAGCACCGCGCCGATCAGCAGCCGGTTGCCCAGCAGGCTCCTCACCGGCTTGGTGGCGCTGCGGCACGCGAACGCGTTCGCCAGCTGCCCGAGCACGATCGCGGTGAACGCGGTCCCCGAGGCGGTGGCCAGCAGCACCGGGTCGCCCAGGTTCCAGCCGCCCGCGAGCAGCACGAGCGTGAACGCCGCCATCGCCGCCAACGCCTCGGCCGGGCCCAGCACGCCGAAGGCGCGGACCAGCACCGAGCGGTCGATCAGGGAACCGGTCCGCGCGGGGCCGGTCATGGTGCGCGGGTTCGGCTTCTCCGCGCCCAACGCCAAGGCCGGCAGCAGGTCGGTGCCGATGTCGAGCGCGAGGACCTGCAGGACGCTCAGGGCGAGCGGGTACGAGCCGCCGGACAGCGCCCAGAACACGAACGGCGTCAACTCGGCGACGTTGTCGGTCAGGTGGTAGGTCAGGAACCGGCGGATGTTCGCGAACGTCGCCCGGCCCAGCTCCACCGCGCCGACGATGGTGCCGAAGTGGTCGTCGAGCAGCACGAGGTCGGCGGCTTCGCGGGCCACGTCGGTGCCGGAGGCGCCCATGGCCACGCCGATGTCGGCCGCCCGCAGCGCCGGCCCGTCGTTGACCCCGTCACCGGTCATGGCGACGACGTGACCGCGGTGTTGCAGGGCGTGGGCGATGCGGAGCTTGTCCTCCGGGGTGACGCGGGCGACGACGACGCCGTCGCGGTCCAGCAGTTCGCCGAGGGCGGCGTCGTCGGCGGGCAGGTCCTTGCCCTCGACCACCAGCCGGTCGGGTCCGAGAAGGCCGACCTGGGCGGCGATCGCGCGGGCGGTGGCCGGGTGGTCGCCGGTGATCATGGCGAGTTTGATGCCGGCCTTGCGGCACAGGGCGATGGAGTCGGTGACGTCGTCGCGTGGTGGGTCCTGCAACGCGACCAGGCCGAGCAGGACCAGGTCGCGTTCGGCGTCCTCCCAGCCGGTGGCCGCGCCGGGTCGCCACGCCACCGCGAGCACGCGCAGCCCCTGCGCGCCGAGGGCGTCGATCGCCTCGTGCGCGCCCGGCGCCTGCGCGCACAGCGGCAGCACCGCATCGGGAGCACCGGTCACGTGCACGCCGTCACCGTCGACGGCGGACGAGCGGCGGCGACGCGGGTCGAACGGGAAGCGGGTCGCCGCCGGGGTCGTGGTGTCCGCGCCGACGCGTGCCGCCAGGACGTGGAGGGCGACCTCCATCGGGTCGCCAACCGGCAGCCACCGGTGTTCCCGGTGCTCGACGTGCGCGGTGGGCGAGCAGCGAAGGGCGCTGACCGCGAGGGTCCTCACGGCGGCGAGGGCGTCGGATTCACCGGTCACGCGGGCGGTCGGGGCGTAGCCCTGCCCGTCCACCGCGACCTCGCCGGCCGGAGTCCACACCCGCACCGCAGACATCTCGTTGCGGGTCAGCGTCCCGGTCTTGTCCGTGCAGATGAAGGTGGTCGCGCCCAGCGTCTCCACCGCGTCCAACCGCCGCACGAGCGCGTTGCGGTGCGCCATCGTCTGGGCGGCTCGCGCCAGCGACAGCGTCACGGTGGGCAGCAGGCCTTCCGGGACCAGCGCGACGGTGACGCCGACCGCGAACAGGAAGCCCTCCGTCGGATCGAGACCCAGCAGCATCGCGACCCCGTAGAACGCCACGCCCACAGCGACCGCGATGAGGCCGACCACGGTCACCACGCGGTGCAGCCGCAGGGCGAGAGGGCTCTTCGGCCGGACCGCGTGGCGCGTGAGCGAGGCGATGCCGGCGAGCTGGGTGTGGGAGCCGGTGGCCGTCACCACGACGGTCGCCTCACCCTCCGTGACGTAGGTGCCGGCCCGCACGACGTCGTCCGCGGCCGGGTGCACTGGCACGCTCTCGCCACTGAGCATCGACTCGTCCACCGCCAGCGCGGCGACCTGCGCCACGCGGGTGTCGGCGCAGACGCGGTCGCCGCCCTGGAGCAGGACCTCGTCGCCGACGACCAGCTCGGCCGCGTCCACCACCTTCGGCTTGCCGTCGCGGCGGACGGTGGCGCGGGTGGGCAGCAGGTCGCGCAGCCGTTGCGCCGCGCGGTCGGCCCGGTACTCCTGGGCGAACGCGAACACCCCGTTGAGCACGACGACCAGCGCGATCGCGACCGACAGCGCGGGCATGCCCGCGACGTAGGCCAGTGCGGCGGCCACCCACAGCAGGATCGCGAAGAAGTGCGCGAACTGCTTGAGCAGCAGCACGACCGGGTGCGCCCCGCCGCCGGTGGGAAGCACGTTAGGGCCGTCCTCGCGCAGCCTCCGGGCGGCCTCGGCCGAGGTCAGGCCACCCGTGGTGCGCTCCGCCGCGTCCAGCACCGTCGTCACCCGATCCGGTGACTGGTGTCGGTGTCGTCCCAGCCGTAGGACAGGTGGTTGCGGACGTCGACCACGCCGGGCATGGCCAGGGTGAGGCGGTGGGCGATGTCGGCTTCACTGCGACGCTCGATGGTGCCGCGCAACGTGACCACACCGTCGACCACCTGGACCTCGACCGCGGTGGGCTCCACCCACAGCGTCCGTTGCAGGACCTCGTGCACGACCGTGCGGCGCAGGTCCTCGTCGCTGCGCAGGAACACCTTCAGCAGGTCCCGACGGGACAGCACACCGAGCAGCCTGCCGTCGACGTCCACGACGAACAGCCGGCGCACACCTTCCACCGCCAGCTCGTGCGCGGCGGCGCTCGCGGGCGCGTCCGGGCCGATGGTGACGACCGGGGTGGTCATCACGTCACCCGCGGTGGTACCGCTCGCCTGGCGCCAGCGCTGCTTGGTGTCGCGGCGGGCGAACACGGACGGGCCGGGTTCGGTGCCGCCCCGGTACTCCTCCTTGGGCAGCAGGTCGGCCTCCGACACCACGCCGATCGGCCGGTCGTCGGTGTCCACCACCGGCACGGCGCTGAACGCGCCGTCGGTCAAAATGGCGGCGACGTCCTTGAACGGGGTGCCGACGTCGACCTTCACCACCTCGCGGGTCATCAGCGAGGCAACCTCGGGTTCACGCATGGGTCTCTCCTTCCACGGTGTTCTGGACAGGTGCGGTGGGTCGGGTCGGCCGGGTCGCGGCGAAGAGCACCAGACCGCCGCCGAGGAACAGCAGCAGCACGCCGGCGCCGAGCGCCGTCCACGCCGCCGGGGCGAGAGCGGGCAGGGTCGCGGTGGCCACGAGGGTCGTGTCGACCGTGCGCGAGCCGTCGGCGTTCATCACCACTGCGGTCCAGGTGCCGGGCTGCGCGGTCCAGGTGAGCGAGCCGTAGCCCGACGACACCCAGAACGGCTGGGCGTGGGGTGGGGTGGCGGGCGCGGTGCCCGTGCTGTGCTGGTAGAGGGCTTGGTCGCCGAAGCCGGTCACGCGGTCGCGGTCGACACCGCCCAGGTAGCGGGCGACGTCGGCGCTGGGGCCGATGCCGACGAACGCGTCCGGGTCGACCCGCAGCCCGATCGCGCCGAGCCAGTCCTCGCCGACCGCCCAGCCCGCCTCGGTCCAGTTCATCTCGGCGGTGCCGAGCTCCACCGCGTAGCCGGTGCCGCGCAAGGTCTGGGCGGGTGCGGTGACCGCGCCGGTCGCGTCGCGCTGGGTCTGGTCGGCCCACAGCCCGAGCGCGCCGGCCGCCGACAGCCCAGCGCCCGTCAGGAGCAGCAGGACGCCGATCACCGCCGGGGCGACACGGCCCGCGGTACCGCCCGACGGTGCGGGCGGGGGTGGCACGTCCAGGGTGGCGGCGCCGGGTTCGTCGCCGCCGGTGTCGAACCGGAACGGCGGGTAGGCGTCGGTCATGAGGCCGACGTACGCCGCGACGCGCAGCGCCCAGCGGTCCATGCCCAGCACGAAGTCGAACACACCGCGCGGGTAGCGGCCGGTGAACAGCAGGACCACACCGGCGATCAGGACGAGCAGGCCGACCAGGCCGCCGGCCGGGCTGTAGGCCCACTCACCGGCCCGGAAGGCCAGGTAGCCGCCACCGCCGAGGAAGATCCCGACGACGACCAGGTGCGGGAGGGCCAGCAGCCACTTCACCAGCACCAGACCGCGCGAGAGCCGTTCGGGGTACGCGATGTCCAGCGTTGCCGGGTAGTCGGGTTCCTCGCCGAGGCTGAACGGCGGGTACCGGTCGGTCGCCAGCGCCCCGAACGAGTAGTACGCCACGCGCCACGTCCAGCGCAGCACGCCGAGCGCGAAGTCGAACAGGGGCCGCGGGTAGCGACCGGTGACCAGGATCGCGACGAACGCGACCAACCCCACCACGCCGAACGCCATCCACAGGAAGGCCAAGACGACGTAGTGCGGGATCACCAGCAGCCACTTGACCAGCCACAACCAGCGGTTGAGGGCCGGGTCGAACCGGCCGTGCACGCGAACGGGGTAGGTGGTCATGACAACGCCCTCCAGCCGGGCCCGACAGCAGCCCACTCGGTCCTCCACAGGCGGCTCCGGAGCCGGGTGTGCGCCGATCGGACCAGCACGTACCCGAGCGCCATCGCGCCGCCGAGCGCGATCCAGGAGCCCACCGCGACGGCCGCCGCCATGACGACCGCGTCTTCGACCACCCCGGAGCCGACGATCGCCGTGCCGCTGCTCGGCGAGCCGGGCGCGTCGACCGGCATGACCGCCTCCCCCGAGTAGCGGGTGCGCAGTGGCTCCTCGGAGCGCGCAGCTCGCGGCGCGTGGTCCTCCGACCGGATCGCCACGACGATCGGCAGCTCGATCAGCGTCACCGCGACCCAGGCGACCGCGACGGCACCCCCGAGCCGCTCGTCGAGCGGGTTGCGCCCGGCGTGGGCCCGGTGCGCCCGTCTTGCAGGGCTCGACCGCGTGTCCATGTCCCGCCCTCCTCGTCCGCTCCGGCACCTCCCAGGCTCGTCCGCTCCGAGGTCTGTCCACAGAGTCGTTGGTCGTCACGCCGGTCTCTGATGGGTTGGGACCTTCGACCCTGCGAACGCCGCCGCGAACGTCGGTGGATGACGCGCAGCCGAAGGCGAAGGGAAGCCGAAGCCCTCTCACTCCAGGGCTTCAGCCTCTGTCGACACGCTCACGACGGGTGGACGCTCGGAGGTGCGATCGGGAGGCCGTCATGATGGTGGTGGGTGTGAACGGATCGGCCGCGAGCTGCAAGGCGCTGCGCTGGGCGTTGACGCACGCGGCGCGCACCGGTAACAGCGTCAGGGCGATCATGGCCACGCCCTCCGAGGTGAAGTGGGTTCCCGCGCGTTCCACGGGCGGGGAGCCCCAAGCCGACACGCCGGGCTACTTCCACCTCGGGCACGGGCTGCACCACGCGGTCAAGCAGGTCCGCGCCACGCTCGACAACGCCCCTCCGGTCACCGAGGTCACCGTCGTCGGCGACGCGAGCACCACCCTGGCGCTCGAGTCGAGACGAGCCGACCTGCTCGTGATCGGCAGCCACGGCCACAGCCGCCTGTCCGACGTGGCGCTCGGCAGCGTCTCGACGTACTGCGTGCGGTTCTCAGCGTGCCCAGTCGTGATCGTGCCCACCGCGGACTCCTGAGCCGCCGCAGCCGGCTGTTCCGACGTCCGCTCAACGCTGCGCGTCCACGCCTGTCGTCTGGTGCGCGTACGCGCTCAGGACTCCCGGCACCGCTTCGGCCAAGGCGACGGCGACGTTCCAGGACCGTTCGTCGGGGAACGTCGTCCCGATGTCGACATGCCCGTTGTGCACGGTCACCGTCCAGCGGCCGTTCGGGTCGTAGGCATCAAGGCGTTCCCGCACGTCGGACTCGATGGAGGGGTCGGTGCGGGCCAACGCCCGCACCAGGTCACGCCTGGTCACCACGCCGACCAGCCGCAGGCCGTCCAGGACGGGCACGCAACGGATCCCGTCGTCGACCATCACCCTGGCGAGCAGGCCGGCCGGTGCGGTGGGGTCCACTCCGCACACCGGTGTGGTCAGCACGTCACCCACCGGCGCGTCTCCGGGCTCCCCGTCGGTGTAGCGGCCGCGGAGCAGGTCAGCCTCGGTGAGGATGCCGACGAGTCGCCGGTCGGCGTCGACCACGGGCAGCGCGGTGAAGCCGTGTGAAACCATCAGCGCCGCCGCCACGCGGATCGGCACGTTCGATGTCACGGTGATGACCGGGCTGGTCATGATGTCTCGTGCCCGCACGGCACACCTCCCTCGTCGCAGGTGATTCCGACGTTAAGCGGCTGTCGCGCCCGCGCCAGCGGTCGATGGTCCTCTGCGACGAGGGTCCAAGGACGGCCCCGCCTGTGCGATGTCCCCGAACGGGTGACGTGCCAATGGTCGAGGGACATCCGCAGGTCTCCGGCACGCGCTGCCGACACCGACGACGAGAGGTGTGGCCATGCCGATCGACGTGCAGCAGCCGAAGGCGTGCGACGTCATCCGCGTGCCGCAGGGGTGACGCGCGACGGCACCGGACGGATACCCTGGAACAGCCCGAGCACCTCGGGGATCAGTCCGCCGACATGACGCCTCTCGACCGTCGTCATGGGTACTCCCCTCCTGACCGGGATTTGCTCCGAGATCCAGTCCACCGCCACGGCGTTCGGGGTCACAGAGTCACCGGGAACCGTTGGACGGGGACTTTGGTCCGGGGTGTTCCGAGCGCCGCGGTGGACGGCGGTCGAACCGCGGAGCTGAACGACGAGCAGTCGGCCGCGTGGTCCGCCACCAGCGCTTGGCTCTGCGGGCGCGGTGACCGCTTCGACTTGGACGCGGCAGCCGTTCGGCACACCGGAGCGGAATGAACCGCGCCGGACGGAGTGGACGCGCCAACGGGCCCTTGGTCCCGTCTGCGGCAGGGTCGACCTGCGCGAACGGCTGCCCCGAAGACCTTCCGAGGTGATGCCCTCGTGCCGTGTTCGGCAGCCGGTGACGCGACGGACAGTGGACTCCTGAACGGAAAACCCACGGAGCCGACCATGTCCACGCTGCTGCAGACCGCCCGACACGACACCTACGCCGGGGTCCGGGACCCGAAGCTCGCCGCCGTGCTGGCCGCCGAGGACGACGCCGAGGAGACCGGGTTCGACCCGCTCGAACGCATCACCTGTCGCGTCCACCGCCGCTGGCTGCACCAGTGCGTGCACTCCCAGGCACACGTCATCGCCGTGACCGGCCACCGCTGGTGCCGGGACTGCGAGTGCCCCGCCTCCGTCAGCGTCGACGAACTCACCGGCACGGTCACCGTCCACTGCCAACGCTGCCTGCGAACGCCCGACAGCCCCGCCACCCGCCAGATCGTGCGCTGCTGCCGAGCCAGCATCGCCACCGCCCAAGACAGCCGACGGTGATCAACCCGATCGACCCGTTTCACATCGGCCGGACCGATCGTCCGACCCGCTCCGTGCCGCCCGCGTTCGCCCCAGCGGGTACGCCGGGGACGGATGTGTCCGACCAGCGAACACCGACCGCCGCGTCCGTGTCCTCGGTACGGTCGCGCCCCCGCCGTCCGCTGTGCGCCACCACGTGGCCGAAGCCCCACCGTCATCCCGAGCACGGGCGCCACTCCGAGCAGTGAACGCCCATCCAGTTCATCAGCTCACCGCATCGCCTCACCGACCGCCGCCGCGACGCGCCGTGCTTCGTCCTGGGCCGTCACCACGTGGGCGTCCGGGCCGGGGAACACGAGCGTCTGCTTGCCGGTGTCCAGCCAGTGCACGAGGTAGGGCGGCGAGCCGTCGGGGTGGCTCACCTCCACCACCTGGCCGCGCCGAGTGGGCACGCCGAGCGTGACACCCTCGACAACCACCCAGTCCCCCGATTGTGCCTTCACGACCGCACCTCCAGTCGTCCCGTCCCGCGTGGGCGCAGGTCGAAGATCCCACCCGGTGACGAGGTTGGGCGCTGCGCCGCGCTCACCCGACGAGGTGACCCTCGAACCACGACGTACCAAGTGGCACTCGCCGAAACCACGCCTTCACCGCCGTCCGTGGGCGCAGCCGCACCCGCGTGGTGGACCTGATGTCGGCACGATCCTGATGCCGGGTGGACCCAACCGCCCGCACGCTTCACGCATATCCCCCGGCCGCTTGGGGCAGGCACACGAGGCGCGCAAAGGGCGGGGCCGCGCTCACGGCCACCGGCAGGCGCGCCCGCCCGCCGCGCGAGGTTCACCTGCACGGACCGGACGGCACCGCCGACCTCGAGGTCCACATCACCGTCGTCGTCGTGCCGGTGGCGATCAGCCGGAGGTGAGAACGGCCTGTTCACCGGTCGAAACGGTGTCCCGCGAGCGCGCCCACCTGTTCGACGTTGGTCGGACCGGTGGCGCGACGCCGGCGGGTGCGTCCTCACGCGAGCTTCCGCCAGCCGGGCTCGACCGCCGCCCACTCCAGTTCCCACTGCTGCCGACGCAGCCGGGTGTGCGTCGACCGGACCACCACGTAGAGCACCGCCATCGCGCAGCCCAGCGCGACCCACGAACCGATCGCGACCACCATCGCGGTGAACACCGCGCCCTCGGCCGTCAGCGGCGCGTCCACCACGGAACCCCGGTCGTCGACCCAGATCCGGACCTTGCTCCCGGCGAGCACGTCGCTGGTGGTCTTGACCTCGCCCTGTCGTGTCCTGCCATCGGGCAGCGTCCACGTCGCGGGAACGTCGTACTTCGTCACCGCCGCGGTGTGCGCGCTGCCGCCCGCGGAGCTGGGCGTGTCCGCCAGCAGCACGGCGTCGACCTCATAGCGGGTGCGCAACTCCTCCGAGGACACCACGGCCTGCCGCGCGTGGACCTCCGAGCCGATCGCCGCCGCGACGGGCAGCCCCAGCAACGCCATCGTCACCGAGACGACGGCCACCGCGCTCTCCAACCGGTCCCCGGGACGGGCGAGCGGGTTGCGCCAGGCGAAGAGCTGACGCGCGAACCTCCGAACGGCACTGCCCGAACGCATGTCCATGTCCCGACCTCCTCGGCCTGATCCGGTCACTCCAGGCTGGTCCGGCCAAGGCGCGGCACCCAGAGTCCTTGGTCGTCACGACAGTCCCTGATGTGCCGGGACTTCCGGCTCTGCCTCGGACTCGCCGAGCACGCACCGGTCGGCGCCGGGTCCACGACCCG